>DATMWM010000063.1:0-23993 GCA_035562535.1 Rhodocyclaceae bacterium
GGCGGAGAGCCAGGCTCACCTGCTGCCGAGCATGAATCTGCCGGACCGCGCCATCAACTACCTGGAGCGCAAGTTCAGGCGGCTGGGCATCGAAACGATGTTCGGAACGCGCGTCACCGCCTGCGTGCCCGCGGTCCACGGCATCGAGGCCACCTTCTCCGACGGCAGCCGGCGGACGTTCGACGCGGCGCTGGTGGCCCTCGGCCGCCGGCCCGTGCTCCGCCGCCTCGGGCTCGAGGCGGCCGGCATCGCCGTAGACGCGGACGGCTACATCGAAGCCTCGGCCTACTGCGAGACCAGCGTGCCGGGCGTGTATGCGGTCGGCGACGTCACGCGCGGCCCGATGACCGCCAACGCCGCGCTGCACGACGCCAAGGTGGCGGCGGCGAACGCGGTCCTGGGCAATCACGTCAAGCGCAACTATTTCAAGGTGCCGACGGTTATCAATTCGGCGCTGGAAATCGCGGCGGTCGGGCTGAGCGAGGAGCAGGCGGAAGCCGCCGGTTTCGAGCCCGAGGTGGCGCGCGCCAGCCTGGGCGGCTGCGTCAAGGCCCGCGCCCACCACGACTTCGAGGGCTTCTACGAGATCGTGCTCGACGCCGAGACCGGCCAGCTCCTTGGCGGCTGCATCGTCGGCCCGGAGGCCGGCGAGCAGATCCACCTCCTGGCAGCCGCCTGTCAGTCGAACCGCGGCCTCTGGCTGTTCAAGGACATGAGCTACAGCCACCCTTCCTGGTGCGAGGAACTGGAGACGGCGATCGACCCCTATACCGCGGCCCTGTCCCGCTCGGGCCGCGAATTGTTCACCCCCGGCATCCTGGCCATGCACTGACATGGGCAGCCTGTCCGACTTCGCTGGAGGAAACGTCATGGCGCCGCGACCGGCACGCAGAGGCAACGTCTACCTGGTGGGCGCGGGCCCTGGCGACCCGGAACTGCTCACCCTGCGCGCGCTCCACCTGCTGCAGCAGGCCGACGTCGTGGTCTACGACAACCTGGTCTCGACCGCCATCCTGGACCTGTGCCGGCCCGGCGCCGAGCGCATCTACGCCGGCAAGGAGCGCGGCAACCACTCCCTGCCGCAGGAGGAGATCAACGCGCTGCTGGTCCGGCTCGCGCGCCAGGACAAGGCGGTGGTGCGGCTCAAGGGCGGCGACCCCTACATCTTCGGGCGCGGCGGCGAGGAGGTGGAGACCTTGATGGAGAACGGCATCCGCTTCGAAGTGGTGCCGGGCATCACCGCGGCCGCCGGCGTGGCCACCTATGCCGGCATCCCGCTCACCCACCGCGACCATTCCAGCGCCTGCGTCTTCGCTGCCGGCTACCTGAAGGAAGGCAGCCTGGACCTGGACTGGGAGGGCCTGGCCAGGCCGCGCCAGACCATCGTCATCTACATGGGCCTGCACGGCCTGCCGGTGCTCTGCGAAAAGCTGATCGCCCACGGCCTGCCGGGGGACACGCCTGCCGCGATCGTGCAACAGGGCACCACGGTCGACCAGCGCGTGGTGACCGGCACCCTGCAGAGCCTGCCCAGGCTGGCGGAAGAGGCGAAGCTCAAGCCGCCGACCCTGATCATCATCGGCGGCGTGGTCAAGCTGCGCGAGAAGCTGGCCTGGTTCGAGAAGACCGTGCAGGGCGAGGCGGCCGGCGGCGACGGACAATCGCCCGCGAAGGTACTGCGCTGACCGGACGCAGGCGCATCGAGCGCATTCTCGGCGGGCAGCCGGTCGGAACGACGGCGGGCGAGCCCCCGGGGCCTAGTAGTGGTCTGCTTCGCAAATGCCGGAACATGAAAACGCGTCTTGCGGCCCGTGGCGGCGTTGCTCATCCTCGCAATAGTCACAACTATTACTGCGGTTCGCGCCTTGCCACAAACCACAATCCATCGTTTTCATCCTGTTCCTTGATTTAGGAAGCAGACCACTAGATCCGCCCCGCCTTGCCCAGGAACGGCGCGGCGGCGCGCTCCACCGCGAACACCGCCGCCTCGACGCGCGAGGTGAGATTGAGCTTGGCCAGGATGTGGCGCACGTGCAGCTTGACCGTGTCGTGCGAGATCTCCAACTCGCGGGCGATCGCCTTGTTCGACATGCCGAGCGCGAGGAACTGCAGGATCTCCTTCTCGCGCGCGGTCAGCGCCTTGAGCGGATCCTCGGCCGGCCGCGACGGTCCGCCGGACTGCAGCAGCTTGACCATCTTCAGCGTCATGGCCGGGGCAACCACGGTCTCGCCGGCCACCGCGCGGCGCACGGCGTCGACCACCTCGTCCGGCTCCATGTCCTTGAGCAGGTAGCCTTTTGCCCCGGCGCGCAGGGCGTTGGCGAGATCGTCCTCGTCGTCGCTCACGGTGAGGATCAGCGCCGCCCCGCGCCAGCTCTCGGCGCGCAGCCGGCGCAGCAACTGCAGCCCGCCCTGCGGCGGCATGTTCAGGTCGATGATCACCGCGTCCGGGCGCTGCTCGAGCGCCAGCCGCAGCGCGTCGTCGCCGTTGCCGGTGATGCCGACCACCTGGATCTTGCCGAACTGCTCGAGCAGCTCCGCCAGGCCCTTGCGGAACAGCGTGTGGTCGTCGGCGAGCACGACCCGGATCGGATCGCTCACGCCATGCCCCCCATCTTTCGCCTGGCCAGCGGAAACACCAGCCGCACGCGCGCGCCGCCCTGCCCCAGGTTGGCGATCTCGATCCGCCCGCGCAGCCGCTCGGCCCGTTCGCGCATGATGGTCAGGCCGAAATGCTGTTTCAGGCTGGGATGCTCGTCGAAGCTGCCCAGCGGGTTGCCGATGGCGAAGAAGCCGCTGCCGTTGTCGTCCACGGTCACCTCGTAGTGGTCGTCCTTCTGTTCCAGCGTCAGCCGGACCTGGGTGGCGCCGGAATGGCGGGTGACGTTGGCCAGCGCCTCCTGGACGATGTAGAAGACCTGGATCTCCTGGTCGACCGACAGGTGCAGATCGGTGATGTGGTTGCAGTACTCGATGGTCACGCCAGTGCGGTCGTGGAACTCGTCGGCCAGGTTCTCGAGTCCGTGCAGCAGGCCGAGCGGGTCCATGCGCTTGCGGAACTGGGAGAGCAGTTCGCGCAGCCCGGAGTAGGCGTCGTCGAGCGCGCTCTTGACGTCCAGGGCCATGGAGCAGGCGCGGTCGGTGTCGCCGTCGTTCATCGCGTCCTGCATCAGCGCCATGCGCATCTTCATGTAGGCCAGCGTCTGCGCCAGCGAGTCGTGCACCTCGTTGGCCATCATCTGGCGCTCGTTCATCATGGCGATGCGCATGTTCTCGCGCTCCAGCCGGGTGTTCTCCAGCGCCATGCCGAGGTGCTCGCTGATCGTGCGGAAAAGCAGCGCGAGTTCCTCGGGCACGTCCTGCCGCTCGCGCAGGTAGAGGTTGTAGACGCCCAGCATCTTGCCGCGGAACTGCAGCGGCACGACCACCATGGCCCGGCAGTCCTGCTTGAAGAATTCGGATCCGGTGTGCTCGGCGCAGACCTTGACGTCGACCGCCCGCAGGATGTGGTCCTTGCGCAGGGCGTTGCCGCAGTGGGAACAATCGAGCCTGACCAGGTTCTCGCGCTCCAGCGCGTCGGGCGGCAGGCCGAGCGAGCCGATCAGGCGCAGGTGGCTGCCGTCGGTGGTCAGCACGCGGACTGCGCCGGCGGTGGCGCCGGCCAGCCGGATCATGGTGCCCAGGAAGCGCTGCAGCAGGCCCTCGATGTCCGCATCGGTGGCCAGGCTCGCCGTGACCTCCGCCAGCACGTTCAGCGCGTGCATCTTGTAGGCGCCGTCGCCTGCGGGCGCCTGCTCTTCCATCATCTGAATGATTCGTTCCAACCCGTCCTCCTCCTGCCGCTGCCGCCGCCGTCGCGCCGGGTTCAGCCCAGCGCCTGCTGCGCCCAGAACAGCGCAGCCACGGTCTTGCCGTCGGTGATGCGGCCCTCGCGCACCGCCCGGACCGCCTCGTCCAGGCCGAGTTCGACCGTCTCGATGAACTCCTCGTGATCGCGGGCGTGTCCCACGTGGGACAACTCCTGCGCCAGGTAGATCTCGATGCGCTCGTCCGAGTAGCCGATGCAGGGGTGCAGCGTGCCCAGGTGGCGCCAGCGCGCCGCCTCGTAGCCGGTCTCCTCCCGCAGTTCGCGCCGCCCGCACGCGAGTTCGGGCTCCCCCGCATCGATCTTCCCGGCAGGCAGTTCCAGCATCACCCGCCGCAGCGGATAGCGGAACTGGCGCTCGAACAGCAACTTGCCGTTGTCCAGCACCGCGATCACGACCACCGCGCCGGGGTGGATGATGTACTCGCGCGTCGATTCGCCGCCGTTCGGCAGGCGAACCCGGTCGGACTTGACATGCAGCAGGCGGCCCTGGAAGACCGTGCCGGACTCCAGCGTCTGCTCCCACAGATGCTCGTCAGCCACAGCGGACTCCACGGTGCCCGGGCCGGGCCTGGGGAATGAACTTTCTTCTCATTTATGGATCTATATAAGCGTGTGCTAATACAAAGAGGATACCATGGCAGCTCTCATTTCCGGATTTCCCCATGACGGCGTTGTTACGGTCAATCGCGTCATCCTGAAGCCCGAGTATAGCGTCGATGACCTGCAGGAGCGGGTCGCGCTGCTGTGCGAGAACGTCAAGACCTACCATTCCGACACCGGATTCGTCGGCGGGTTCGTCATGCTGAACGCGGGCATGATCTCGAACGAAGGCTCGACCGCCGGCCAGGCGGTCGCCAATCCGCTGAAGGAACGCGAGGCCGTGATCGTGACCTTCTGGCGCTCGTTCGAGGACCACGAGGCCTCGCACCGCAGCCCGACCTTCCAGCCCCTGTTCCATGAAGTCCTCGCCCTTTGCGAAAACGGCAACGAGGAGATCGCGTACAACATGTTGTGGTCTGGAAGAGCCTACTCCGACGAGGAAGCGCGCGAAGCCCGCGCCGCCAAGGAGCGCTATCTGAAGGCGGCGTGAGCGCCGGAGAAGCGGGAAACGCGGCCCGGGATTCCCGGGCCGCCGGTTACAGCGAGCGCAGCAGCGCGAAGGCGCAGAGCGACATCAGGTACTGGGGCATGATGCCCAGGCCGGCGATCGCCAGCCCGTTGGCGGACATCAGCACGCGCACGTCCATCGGCGGGCTGACCGGCGAGTGGTCGGTCGGCTCGTCGAAGTACATCAGCTTGACCACCCGCAGGTAGTAGAAGGCGCCGACCAGCGAGAAGAAGACCGCGAAGACCGCCACCCAGATGTACCAGGATACGATCGTGCCGGCGGCCACCACCGCCTGGAGCACCGAGAACTTGGCGAAGAAGCCGATGAAGAAGGGCACGCCGGCCATGGAAAACATGACGATCATCATCATCGCCGCGAACCAGGGGCTGCGCTTGTTCAGCCCCTTGTAGTCCTCGAGGTTCTCGGCTTCGAAGCCGGCGCGCGACATGAGCAGGACCATGCCGAACGAGGCCAGGCTCATCAGCACGTAGGTGACCGCGTAGAACATCGCCGAGCTGTAGGCGTTCAGCGCGAAGTGCCGGTCGCCCGCGACGACGCCGGCCGCCAGTCCGAGCAGCATGAAGCCCATGTGCGAGATCGCCGAATAGGCGAGCATGCGCTTGATGTTGCTCTGGGCGATCGCCGCGAGGTTGCCCAGCGCGATCGACAGGACCGACAGGATCATCAGCATGTCCTGCCACTGCGAGGCCTCGGCGAACAGCCCGCCCACCAGCAGGCGCATGGTCATCGCGAACGCCGCCAGCTTCGGCGCCGCGCCGATGAACAGGGTGACCGCGGTGGGCGCGCCGTGATAGACGTCCGGGATCCACATGTGGAACGGCACGACGCCAAGCTTGAAGGCGATCCCCGCCACCAGGAACACCATGCCGAACACGAGCACCGAGCGGTTGGCCGTGTTCTGCAGCAGCGCCTGGGCCACCGCGGAGATCTCCAGCGAGCCGGTCGCGCCGTAGATCATCGACATGCCATAGAGCAGCAGGCCCGAGGCCAGCGCGCCGAGCACGAAGTACTTCATGGCGGCCTCGGTGGACTGGGCCGAATCGCGGTTCATGGCCACCATCGCGTAGAGCGACAGCGAGAGCAGTTCCAGCCCCAGGTAGATGGTCAGGAAGTGGTTCGCCGAGATCATCACCATCATGCCCAGCGTGGCGAACAGCGCCAGCAGGTAGAACTCGCCGGTCTCCAGCTTGCGCGCCTGCATGTAGGGCCGGCCGTAGACCAGGGTCATCAGCACCGCGAGGTACAGCGCGAGCTTGAGGAAGTCGCCGAAGACGTCGTCGACGTACATGTTGCTGAAGGTCAGCACCACCTGCCCGTCCATGGTCGCGAAGGTGATCACCGCCGCGCCGACCAGGGTGGCCTGGGTCAGGAAGTAGGCGATCCAGCGGGTGCCGCGGCCTGCGAACAGGTCCGCGAGCAGGACCACGCAGGCCATGATCATCACGAAGATCTCCGCCGCGGCGGGATAGAAGTCGGGAATCACGAAGTTCATCTGTTCACCGCCACCGGGTTCGGCTCATCCGAATTCACAGCTTGCCCGCCGCCACGTGCCTGAGCAGGTCGTTGACCGAAGCGTGCATCACCTCGGTGAAGGGATAGGGCCACAGCCCCATGCCGAGCACGCACAGGGCCAGGATCGCCAGGAAGAGGAACTCGCGCGCGTTGATGTCCTGCAGTTCCGCCACGTGGGAGTTGGCGACCGCGCCGAAGACCACGCGCTTGTACATCCAGAGCGTGTAGGCGGCGCCCAGGATCAGCGTGGTCGTGGCGGCGAAGCCGACCCAGAAGTTGTACTTGATCGCGCCCAGGATCACCATGAACTCGCCGACGAAGCCCGAGGTCGCGGGCAGGCCGGAATTGGCCATGGCGAAGAGCATGAAGAAGGCTGCGAACTTCGGCATGGTATTGACCACCCCGCCGTAGTCCGCGATTTGCCGCGAGTGCATGCGGTCGTACATCACGCCCACGCAGAGGAACATGGCGCCCGAGACGAAGCCGTGGGAGATCATCTGGATCAGCGCGCCCTCCATCCCCAGCGGGTTGAAGACGAAGAAGCCGAGCGTGACGAAGCCCATGTGCGAGATCGAGGAATAGGCGATCAGCTTCTTCATGTCGCTCTGCACCAGGGCGACGAAGCCGATGTAGACCACCGCGATCAGCGACAGCCCGATCATCAGCCCAGACAGGGCCTGCGCCGCGTCCGGCGCGATCGGCAGGGAGAATCGCACGAAGCCGTACGCACCCAGCTTCAGGGTGATCGCCGCCAGCACCACCGAGCCGCCGGTCGGCGCCTCGACGTGGGCGTCCGGCAGCCAGGTATGCACCGGCCACATCGGCACCTTCACCGCGAAGGCCACCAGGAAAGCGAGGAACAGCAGCGTCTGCGCGCCGATGGGGATCTTCGCGTTGTGCCAGTCCAGGATGCTGAAGCTGCCGCCGGATTCCATGAACAGATAGAGCAGCGCGATCAGCAGCAGCAGCGAGCCGACCAGCGTGTAGAGGAAGAACTTGATCGCCGCGTAAACCCGGTTCGGCCCGCCCCAGACGCCGATCACCAGGTAGAGCGGGATCAGCGAAGCCTCGAAGAACACGTAGAACAGCAGCGCGTCCAGCGAGGAGAAGATGCCGTTCATCAGCCCGGACATGATCAGGAAGGCGGCCATGTACTGGGCAACCTTCTCCTGGATCACCTCCCAGCCGGCGATCACCACGATCACCGTGATGAAGCTGTTGAGCAGGACGAACCACAGCGAGATGCCGTCCACCCCGAGGTAGTAATTGACGTTGAAGCGCCGGATCCAAGGCGCCAGTTCGACGAACTGCATCTGGCTGGTCGAGGTGTCGAACCCGGCGTACAGCGGCAGCGTGACCAGGAAGCCGAGGATGGAAGCGGCCAGCGCGATCGCGCGGGCGGTCGGGGCATTGCGGTCGGAGCCGGTGGCGAGCACCAGCAGACCGCCGACGATGGGCAGCCAGATCGCGATACTGAGCAGTGGGTAGTCCGTCATCTCGTTTTCCAAGGGCCGCGCAGCCGGCGCGGGCAGGTCTTTTCCTCGTCAGCGGCCCAGCCAGAGCGTGAGCAGCACGAACACCCCGATGATCATGGCGAACGCGTACTGGTAGATGTAGCCGGTCTGCATCAGGCGCGACATCTGCGCGACCCAGCCCACCACCTTCGCCGAGCCGTTCACGATCCAGCCGTCGATCACCGTCACGTCCCCGCCCTTCCACAACCCGCGCCCGAGCAGGCGCGCGCCGCCCGCGAAGAACCATTCGTTGAACTCGTCGAACCAGTACTTCTTCTCCAGGATCGTTGCCAGGAAGCCGGAGGCGCGCTTGATCTTCGCCGGCAGTTCCGGCCGCAGGATGTAGAGGTAGAACGCGGTGCCGGCGCCGGCCAGCGCCAGCCAGAACGGCGGCGCCATGAGGCCGTGCAGGATCATCCCGATCACGCCGTGGAAGTTCTCCTTCATGGTCGCGATCGCCGGGTGCGCCGGGTCGATGAAGATCGCGCTGCCGAAATAATCGCCGAACAGCATCGGCCCGATCAGCCAGCCGGCGGCGATCGAAGGGATCGCGAGCAGGATCAGCGGGATGGTCACCACCTTGGGCGTCTCGTGCGGCTCGACCGGGCCGTGGTGGCCGTGGCCATGCTCGTCATCGGCGTGGTGGCCGTGGTCGTCGTGAACCTTGCGGAAACGCTCCCGGCCGTGGAAGGTCATGAACACCAGTCGGAACGAGTAGAGTCCGCCGACGAACACCGCCAGCAGCACGCAGGCGTAGGCGAAGCCGGCGCCGGGCGTGGTCGAAGCATGCACCGCCTCGATGATCGAGTCCTTGGAGAAGAATCCGGCGAAGGGCGGGAAGCCGGCGTTGGCGATCGCGCCGATCAGCACCGTCAGGTAGGTGATCGGCATGTACTTGCGCAGGCCGCCCATCCTGGTCATGTCCTGCTCGTGATGCATGGCGATGATCACCGAGCCGGCGCCGAGGAACAGCACCGCCTTGAAGAAGGCGTGGGTCATCAGGTGGAAGATCGCCGCGGAGTAGGCCGAGGCGCCGAGCGCCACGGTCATGTAGCCGAGCTGGGAGAGCGTCGAATAGGCCACCACACGCTTGATGTCGGTCTGGACGATCGCGATCAGCGCCATGAACAGCGCGGTGATCGCCCCGATCACGACGATGAAGGACAGCGCCGCCTGCGACAGCTCGAACAGCGGCGACATGCGGGCCACCATGAAGATGCCGGCGGTCACCATGGTCGCCGCGTGGATCAGGGCGGAGATCGGGGTCGGGCCTTCCATCGAGTCGGGCAGCCAGACGTGCAGCGGGAACTGCGCCGACTTGCCCATGGCGCCGACGAACAGTCCGATGCAGATCACGGTGATCAGCGACCAGGCCGTGCCGCTGAACAGCTCGATGTTCGTTCCGGCCAGCGTCTTCGCCTTGGCGAACACCTCAACGTAGTCCAGCGTGCCGGCGTAGGCAGCGATCAGGCCGATGCCCAGGAGAAAGCCGAAGTCGCCGACGCGGTTGACCAGGAAGGCCTTCAGGTTGGCGTAGATCGCCGTCGGCCGGGTGTACCAGAAGCCGATCAGCAGATAGGAAACCAGGCCGACCGCCTCCCAGCCGAAGAACAGCTGCAGGAAGTTGTTCGACATCACCAGCATCAGCATGGAGAACGTGAACAAGGCGATGTAGCTGAAGAAGCGCTGGTAGCCGGGATCGTCCGCCATGTAGCCGATGGTGTAGATGTGCACCATCAGCGAGACGAAGCTCACCACCACCATCATGGTCACGGTGAGCTGGTCGATCAGGAAGCCGATCTCGAACTTCAGGCCGCCGCTGGTGGCCCAGGTATAGACCGGGCCGTTGTAGAGGTGGCCGGCGCGCACGTCGAAGTAGATCGCCACCGAGGCGGCCAGAGCGACCAGCACGCCGAGAATGGTCACCGTGTGCGCGCCGGCGCGGCCGATCGCCTTGCCGAACAGCCCGGCGACGATCGCCCCCGCGAGCGGGGCCAGCGGCACGACCAGATAGAGCGTCTTCATGTCCATGTCCGGCCCTAGCCCTTCAGACTGTCGAGATCATCCACGTGGATGGTCGCCAGGTTGCGGAACAGCACCACCAGGATGGCCAGCCCGATCGCCGACTCCGCGGCGGCCACGGTGAGGATGAAGAAGACGAAGATCTGCCCGGCCGTGTCGCCCATGAAGTGCGAGAAGGCGACGAAGTTCATGTTGACCGACAGCAGCATCAGCTCGATCGCCATCAGCAGGATGATCAGGTTCTTGCGGTTGAGGAATATCCCGACGACGCTGATCGCGAACAGGATCGCGCCGAGGATCAGAAAATCCGAAAGTGACACCGCTGTTCCTCCCTGGGCCGCGCCGCTGTCTATTCTTTCTCGGCCGGCATGGAAACCAGGCGCACCCGGTCGCGGCGCTTCACCGCGATCTGACTGGCCGCATCCTGGTACTTGGTGTCCTTGCGCCTGCGCATGGTCAGGGCGATGGCGGCGATGATCGCCACCAGCAGGATCACCGCCGCGAGTTCGAACGGATAGACATACTCGGTGTAGATCAGGCGGCCGAGTTCCTTGGTGTTGCTGTAGCCGGCGGCGGCCGCGGGCGGCGTGGGGACGACGGACGGGCCGAAATACTTCGCGCCGACCACCGCCAGCATCTCGGCCAGCATCAGCCCGCCGACGATCAGCCCGGGCAGCAGGTTCGCCCAGAAGCCCTCGCGCAATCGTTCGAGGTTGATGTCCAGCATCATGACCACGAACAGGAACAGCACCATCACCGCGCCGACGTAGACCAGGATCAGCGTGATCGCGAGGAACTCGGCGTTCAGCAATATCCAGATGCCGCCGGCCGTGAAGAACGACAGCACCAGGAACATGGCCGCATGCACGGGATTGCGCGCCGTGATCACGCGCAGCGCCGCCACCACCAGGATGGTCGCCAGAAAGTAGAAAACGAAGGTCTTGAAGTCCATTGGGTTCTGTCAGGGCTGAGGGGTAAGGAGTAAGGGATGCCCCTCACTCCTCACTCCTCACTCCTCACGCTCTGCGCCTCACCGGTATCTCGCGTCCTCCTCCCGGTCCTTGGCGATCTGCTCCTCGTAGCGATCGCCCACCGCCAGGAGCATCTGTTTCGTGTAGTACAGGTCTCCGCGCTTCTCGCCGTGGTACTCCAGGATGCGCGTCTCGACGATCGCGTCCACCGGGCAGGCCTCCTCGCAGAAGCCGCAGAAGATGCATTTGGTGAGATCGATGTCGTAGCGCGTGGTGCGGCGCGTGCCGTCGTCGCGCTGGTCCGACTCGATGGTGATCGCCATCGCCGGGCAGACCGCCTCGCAGAGCTTGCAGGCGATGCAGCGCTCCTCGCCGTTCGGATAGCGGCGCAGCGCGTGCAGGCCGCGGAAGCGCGGCGACTGGGGCGTCTTCTCCTCGGGGAACTGGATCGTGATCTTGCGCGCGAAGAAGTAGCGCCCGGTGAGCGCCATCCCCTTGAGCAGCTCCTTGAGCAGCAGGCTGTTGAACAACTCGGTCATCGAGCCCATGGCGTTCCTCCTAGCTCCAGATCGACCAAGGCGTCATCATCCAGCCGGCGATCACCACCAGCCAGACGATGGTCAGCGGAATGAACACCTTCCAGCCCAGGCGCATGATCTGGTCGTAGCGATAGCGCGGGAAGGTGGCGCGGAACCAGAGGAACAGCAGCAGAAGGAAGGAGACCTTCACCGCGAACCAGAGAAAGCCGTCCGGCAGGAAACCGACCGGGGACAGCCAGCCGCCCAGGAACATGAGGGTCGCCAGCGCCGCCACCAGGATCATGTTCATGTACTCGCCGAGGAAGAACAGGGCGAAGGACATGCCCGAGTACTCCACCATGTGGCCGGCGACGATCTCGGATTCGCCCTCGACCACGTCGAAGGGCGAGCGGTTGGTCTCGGCCACCCCGGCGATGAAATAGACCAGGAACATCGGCAGCAGCGGCAGCCAGTTCCAGGACAGCACGCCGACACCGCGCTCGGCGAACCAGCCCTTGCCCTGGCCCTGGACGATATCCACCAGGTTCAGGCTGCCCGAGACCAGCAGCACGCACACCAGCGCGAAACCCATCGCGATCTCGTAGGACACGATCTGGGCCGCCGAGCGCATCGCGCCCATGAAGGCGTACTTCGAGTTCGAGGCCCAGCCGGACACGATCACCCCGTAGACCCCCATCGAGGTGATCGCCATGATGTAGAGCAGGCCGGCGTCGATGTTCGCCAGCACCAGGTTCGGGGTGAACGGCACCACCGCCCAGGCCGCGACCGCCGGGCCGAGCGCCAGGATCGGCCCGAGGATGAACATGGTCTTGTTCGCCCTGGACGGGACCAGGATCTCCTTGAACATCAGCTTCAGCGCGTCGGCGATCGGCTGCAGGATGCCCCAGGGCCCGACCCGGTTCGGCCCGAGCCGCACGTGCATGTAGGCGATGACCTTGCGCTCCGCCAGCGGCAGGTAGGCCACCGCCAGCATCAGCGGCACCAGCAGGGCGATGATCTTCATCAGCGCCCAGGCAAGCGGCCACACCGGCTCGAAGACCTGCCACACGGGATCCCACCAGGAACCCCAGAGCCACTGGAAGAACTGGAGGACTTGCGCTTCCATCAGCCGCGCTCCACCGTGATCGGACCGTGCAGTTCACCGAGCGCCGCCGTGGCCGGATGACCGGCGGCGACCCGCACGCAGCCCGCAGCCAGGGTCGCGTCGATGCGCGCCGGCAGGACCGCTTCCGCCCCGCCCTGGCGCAGCCGCACCGGATCGCCCTCGCCGATGCCCAACTGACGCGCCGTGTCCGGATGCAGCCCGGCCTGCGGCGGTTGCGCGTCGCGGGTGCGCTGCAGCGCAGCGGCCCGGCGCACCAGCGGATCGGCGAAATAGATCGGCACCTCGCCCACGCGCCGCAGGCCGGCGGACGGCGCGCCCACGGTCACCGGGACGCTCGCCGCCTGATTGCCCAGGCGCGACGCGACGAAGGGCGTTTCGCCGCGCAGCACGGCATCGCGCACCGCCTCGGAGGAGTCGAACTCGAAACCGACCAGCCCGAGCATGCTGCCGAGCACGCGCAGCACCTTCCAGCCCGGCCGCGTCTGTTCTAGCGGCTTGACCACGGCGTTGAAGCTCTGCGCCCTGCCCTCGAGATTGACGAAGGTGCCGGAGGTCTCGGTGAACGGGGAAACCGGCAGCAGGCAGTCGGCATACTCCATCGCTCTGCCCTTGAACGGGCTCAGGACGATCACGCTGTCCGCGGCGCCGAGCGCCGCGAGCGCCGGGCCCGCGTCGTAGCAGTCGAGTTCCGGCTCGATGTTCAGAAGCAGGTAGCCCTTGCGCGGCTCGCGCAGCATCTCGCGGGCGTTCAGGCCGGCTAACTGGCCGAAGGGCACCGCCCCGGCGACGTAGCCGCCGACCGAATTGGCCGCCTCGCCGAGCACGCCGAAACGCGCGCCGCACAGCCGGGCGAGTTCCTGGCCGAGCAGGTGCAGCGCCGATGCCTCCGGATGCTGCTGCGCCAGGTTGCCGAGCAGCACCGCGCCGCTCTTCGCGTCGACCAGGCTGCGGGCGATGCGGCGCGCCTCCTCGCCAATCCGCACCGCCGCGATGTGCGGCTGCAGGTTCGGGTCGATCGGCATGCCCTTGGTCTCGGCCGCTGCGACGACGACCTGCGCCAGCGCGCCGGCCAGATCGGCAGGCGACACGACCGCGCGTACATGCACGCGGGTCAGCAGGTCGTCCGCGCTGCAGTGGATCAGGTTCAGCGCCGCGCCGCGCTTGACCGACTGGCGCAGCCGCTGGGCGATCAGCGGATGGTCCTTGCGCAGGAAGCTGCCGACCACCAGCACCGAATCCGCCGCGGCGAGATCCGCGATGGTCATGCCCAGCCAGGGCGCGCCCGCGAGCTTGCCGTCCAGCCGGAAGTCCGACTGCCGCGGCCGGCAATCGACGTTGCCGGAGCCCAGGCCGCGCATCAGCCGCTGCAGCAGGTGCAGCTCCTCGAGCGTGCCGTGCGGCGAGGCGAGCGCGCCGAGCGCGGCCGGACCGTGCTTCTCGGCGATGTCGCGCAGCGCATGGGCGGCGTAGTCGAGCGCCACCTGCCAGTCGACCTCGTGCCACTTCCCGTCCTGCTTGAGCATCGGCCGGGTGAGGCGCTGCTCGCCGTTCAGGCCCTCGTAGGAGAAGCGGTCCTTGTCCGAGATCCAGCACTCGTTGACCTCTTCGTTCTCCAGCGGCAGGACGCGCATCACCCGGTCGTGCTTGACCTGCACCACCAGGTTGGCGCCCAGGCTGTCGTGCGGGCTCACCGAGCGGCGGCGCGACAACTCCCAGGTGCGGGCCGAGAAGCGGAACGGCTTGGAGGTGAGCGCGCCTACCGGGCACAGGTCGATCATGTTGCCCGACAGTTCCGAGTCCACGGTGCGCCCGACGAAGGACATGATCTCCGAATGCTCGCCGCGGAAGGCCATGCCCAGCTCCATGATCCCGGCGATCTCCTGGCCGAAGCGCACGCAGCGGGTGCACTGGATGCAGCGGGTCAGATCGGTCGAGACCAGCGGCCCGAGATCCTTGTTGGCCACCACCCGCTTCTCTTCGCGGTAGCGCGACCTGCTGTCGCCGTAACCTACCGCGAGGTCCTGAAGCTGGCACTCGCCGCCCTGGTCGCAGATCGGGCAGTCGAGCGGATGGTTGATCAGCAGGAACTCCATCACGCCCTTCTGCGCCTTGACCGCCATCTCGGAATGGGTGTGCACCTTCATCCCGTTGGTCACCGGCGTGGCGCAGGCGGGCAGCGGCTTGGGCGCCTTTTCGACCTCGACCAGGCACATGCGGCAGTTGGCCGCGATGGACAGCTTCTTGTGGTAGCAGAAATGCGGCACGTAGGCGCCGACCACACGGGCGGCGTCCATCACCGTGCTGCCCTCGGCCACCGACAGCGGCTTTCCGTCGATCTCGATCTCTAGCATGACGGCGGATTCACGTAGATCCGGCTGCCCTCCCGCTGCACCTCGCGCGGGACCAGGCATTTCCTGTTTTCGATGTGGTACTCGAACTCGGAGCGGAAGTGCTTGGTGAAGCTGCGCACCGGCAGCGAGGCGGCGTCGCCGAGCGCGCAGATGGTCCGCCCCATGATGTTGTCGGTGACGCCGTTGAGCAGGTCCAGGTCCTCGGCGCGTCCCTCGCCGTGCTCGATGCGATGCACCACCCGGTAGAGCCAGCCGGTGCCCTCGCGGCAGGGCGTGCACTGGCCGCAGGACTCCTCGAAGTAGAAATAGGACAGGCGCTCCAGCGCCTGCACCATGCACACGGTCTCGTCCATGACGATCACCGCGCCCGAACCGAGCATCGACCCGGCCTTGGCGATGCAGTCGTAGTCCAGCGTGCAGTCCATCATGATCTGGCCGGGCAGCACCGGGGCCGACGACCCGCCCGGGATCACCGCCTTCAGCTTGCGCCCGCCGCGCATCCCGCCGGCCATCTCCAGCAGCACCGGGAAGGGCGTGCCGAGCGGCACCTCGTAGTTGCCCGGCTTGTTCACGTGGCCGGAGACCGAGAACAGCTTGGTGCCGCCGTTGTTCGGCTTGCCCAGTTCGAGGAACTTGTCGCCGCCGTTCAGGATGATCCAGGGCACCGCGGCGAAGGTTTCGGTGTTGTTGATCGTGGTCGGCCTGCCGTACAGGCCGAAGCTCGCCGGGAAAGGCGGCTTGAAGCGCGGCTGGCCCTTCTTGCCCTCGATCGATTCGAGCAGCCCGGTCTCCTCGCCGCAGATGTAGGCGCCGTAGCCGTGGTGCGCGAACAGTTCGAAGCCGAAGCCCGAGCCGAGGATGTTCTGGCCGATCAGGCCGGCGGCGCGGGCCTCGTCCAGCGCCTCCTCGAAGCGCTTGTAGACTTCCCAGATCTCGCCGTGGATGTAGTTGTAGCCCCGGGCGGTGCCCATCGCGTAGCCGGCGATGGTCATGCCCTCGATCACCTGGTGCGGGTTGTAGCGCAGCAGGTCGCGGTCCTTGAAGGTGCCCGGCTCGCCCTCGTCCGAGTTGCAGACCACGTACTTGTCGCCCTGGTACTTCTGCGGCATGAAGCTCCACTTCAGCCCGGTCGGGAAACCCGCCCCGCCACGCCCGCGCAGCGCCGACTTCTTCAGCTCGGCGACGATCTGCTCGGGCGGGATCTTCTCGCGCAGGATCTTCTTCAGCGCCTCGTAGCCGCCGCGCTTCGCGTACGAGTCCAGCCGCCAGCCGCGATCGCCTTCCAGTCCGTCGAGGAGGATGCTCTGGGTCGTCATCTCACTTCAACTCGTCGAGCAACCGGTCGATCTGCTCGGGGGTCATCCAGCTGCACATGCGCCGGTTGTTCACCAGCATCACCGGCGCGTCGCCGCAAGCGCCCATGCACTCGCCTTCCTTCAGGGTGAAGCGGCCGTCGGCGGTGGTCTCGTTGAAACCGATGCCGAGCTTCTGCTTCAGGTAGTCGGCGGCATGCACGCCGCCGGACAGGGCGCATGGCAGGTTAGTGCACACGGTGAGCTTGTGCCTGCCCACCGGCTGCAGGTCGTACATGTTGTAGAAGGTGGCCACCTCGTAGACCGCGATCGGCGGCATGCCCAGGTAACTGGCCACCGCCTCCATGGTCTCGCCCGAGAGCCAGCCCTTCTCCTCCTGGGCGATGGCGAGTGCGGCCATCACCGCCGACTGCTTCTGGTCGGCCGGATACTTGGCGATCTCGCGGTCGATCTTCCTGAGTGCGTCGTTGCTCAGCATCTGGTTCTTCGAAGCGGCGGCGTCCATGTTCACCGGTCGATGTCGCCGAACACCAGGTCCATGGTGCCGACGATGGCCACCACGTCGGCGACCATGTGCCCCCTGGCCATCTCGTCCATGGCGGCGAGGTGCGCGAAACCCGGCGAGCGCAGCTTGATCCGGTAGGGTTTGTTGCCGCCGTCGGAGATCGCGTACACGCCGAACTCGCCCTTGGGATGCTCCACAGCGGCATATACCTCGCCCTCGGGCACATGGATGCCCTCGGTGAAGAGCTTGAAGTGGTGGATCAGCTCCTCCATGTTCGCCTTCATCGCCTCGCGCGAGGGCGGCGCCACCTTGTGATTGTCGGTGATCACCGGCCCCGGATTCTTGCGCAGCCAGTCCACGCACTGCCTGATGATCCGGTTGGACTGGCGCATCTCCTCGATGCGCACCAGGTAGCGGTCGTAGCAGTCGCCGCTGGTGCCGACCGGGATGTCGAAGTCGAGCCGGTCGTAGACCTCGTAGGGCTGCTTCTTGCGCAGGTCCCATTCCACGCCCGAGCCGCGCAGCATCGGGCCGGTGAAGCTCAGCGCCTTGGCGCGCTCGGCGGTCACCACGCCTACGCCGACCGTGCGCTGCTTCCAGATCCGGTTGTCGGTGAGCAGCGTCTCGTACTCGTCGACATAGGTCGGGAAGCGGTTGGTGAAATCCTCGATGAAGTCCAGCAGCGATCCCTGCCGCGCCTCGTTCAGCCGCTTCAGCTTGTCCGGTCCGCGGAAGCGGCTGGGCGCATATTGCGGCATCCTGTCCGGCAGGTCGCGGTACACCCCGCCCGGGCGGTAGTAGGCGGCGTGCATGCGCGCCCCCGAGACCGCCTCGTAGCAATCGACCAGGTCCTCGCGCTCGCGGAAGGTGTAGAGCACCATGGCCATCGCCCCGATGTCCAGGGCGTGCGTGCCGATGCCGATCAGGTGGTTCAGGATGCGCGTGATCTCGTCGAACATCACGCGGATGTACTGGGCGCGGACCGGAACCTCGATGCCGAGGAGCCGCTCGATGGCCATGCAATAGGCATGCTCGTTGCACATCATCGAGCAGTAGTCCAGCCGGTCCATGTAGGGCACCGACTGGATCCAGGTGCGCGTCTCGGCGAGCTTTTCGGTCGCGCGATGCAGCAGGCCGATGTGCGGGTCGGCGCGCTGCACCACCTCGCCGTCGAGTTCCAGCACCAGCCGCAGCACCCCGTGCGCCGCCGGATGCTGGGGGCCAAAATTGACCGTGTAGTTCCGTATCTCAGCCATTGCCCACGTCCCCGTAGTTCTCCTCGCGGACGATGCGCGGCGTGACCTCGCGCGGCTCGATCGACACAGGCTGGTACACCACCCGCTGCTGGTCCGGGTCGTAACGCATCTCGACGTAGCCGGAGACCGGGAAATCCTTGCGGAAGGGGTGGCCGATGAAGCCGTAGTCTGTGAGGATGCGGCGCAGGTCCGGGTGGCCCGAGAACATGATGCCGAGCAGGTCGAAGGCCTCGCGCTCGTACCAGTTCACGCCCGGCCACACCTCGACCAGCGAGTCGAGCACCGGAAAATCGTCGTTCTCTGCGAAGACGCGCAGACGCATGCGCCGGTTGTGCTGGATCGACAGCAGGTGGCACACGGCGGCATAGCGGCGGCCGCCGCCGGCGCCGCGGGCGTGGGTCGAATAATCGACCCCGGTGAGATCGATCAGCTCCTCGAAGGCCAGATCCGGATGGTCCCGCAGCATGCGGGCCACCGCCACGTAGTCGGCCGGGGCGGCCTCTACGGTCAGCTCCCCCCGGTCGATGCGCGGATTCAGCGCGCGCTCCCCGAGGATGCTCTCGATGCTCTGGCGAAGTTGTTCCAGCCTGGCGCTCATGGGGTGCGGGGCGTCGGGTCGGTTTACCGGGCGATGGTGTTGGTGCGCTTGATCTTGTTCTGCAGCTGGATGATGCCGTACAGCAGCGCCTCGGCCGTGGGCGGGCAGCCGGGCACGTAGATGTCGACCGGGACGATGCGGTCGCAGCCGCGCACCACCGAATACGAGTAGTGGTAGTAGCCGCCGCCGTTCGCGCACGAGCCCATGGAGATCACCCAGCGCGGCTCGGCCATCTGGTCGTAGACCTTGCGCAGCGCGGGGGCCATCTTGTTGCACAGCGTCCCGGCGACGATCATCACGTCCGACTGGCGCGGGCTCGGCCGGAACATCACGCCGAAGCGGTCCAGGTCGTAGCGCGAGCAGCCGGCGTGGATCATCTCGACTGCGCAGCAGGCCAACCCGAAAGTCACCGGCCACAGCGAGCCGGTGCGCGTCCAGTTGATGACATTGTCCAGCGTCGTGGTGACGAAGCCTTCCTGCAGGACGCCTTCGATGCTCATCTTCCGCTCTCCAGGGGCAGCGAATCAGGCCTTGCCGGGATGCGCATCGCGGACGGGCTCACTCCCACTCCAGCGCCCCTTTCTTCCATTCATAGACGAAACCGACGACGAGAATGGAGAGAAAGACCATCATGGCGGCGAAGCCGAACATGCCGATCTCGTTCAGCACGATCGCCCAGGGGAAGAGGAAGGCGATCTCGAGGTCGAACAGGATGAACAGGATCGCGATCAGGTAGTAGCGGACGTCGAACTTCATCCGGGCGTCCTCGAACGCCTCGAATCCGCACTCGTAGGGGGAGAGCTTCTCCGGGTCCGGCTTGTTCGGCCCGAGCACCTTGCCGATGACCAGGATCACCGCGCCGATCGCAAGGCCAATCAGGATGAACAGAAGTATCGGGAAATAGTTTTCCAACATACGCTGTCACGGCCGAAGCCGCACGGTGTACCACGGCGCTTGCGGCCGCCCCGGGGCGCGGCCCTATGCCGCCACCCGATTCCACTGCTGTTCGCGCTCCGCGTTCCCTCCGGAGCATCTGCTGACTGGTGCCGACGGCGAGACTCGAACTCGCACGGCTTTCGCCACCGCCCCCTCAAGACGGCGTGTCTACCAATTTCACCACGTCGGCCTCGATTCCGGAGCGGGCGCAATTATACATGCTTCCACTCCATACAAACCTTTTATTTGGGTATTTCCTTTACCTTGGACGCGCCCGAACCCGCTTCGCCCGCGCCTGCCGGCTTGCTCTCGGCGCCGGCCTTTTTCTCGACCGGTTTGGCCTCCGCGGCGCCACCATCCTTGGCCTCGCTACCCGGCTTCCCGGCGGGCTCCGCAGCGGCTCCGGAATCGCCTCCGGCCGCCTTCGGCTCGCCCGGCTTGCCCTCTGCCGCCGGCTTGTCCGCCGCATCCGGTTTCGCTTCGGAAGCCGCGGGCTCGGTCTTGGACTCGCCCGCAGGAGCGGCCTTCTGTTCGGTGGCGCCCTCGGCCGGAGCCGGCGTTCCGCCAGGAAGGGGAACGGTCACCGGCGCAGGCGCCTGCGGCTGGCCGCTGTCCATGATGCTGCTCGCGGCCTTTGGCCGGTTCGTGGCCACCCAGGTCAGCGCCAGGCTGGTGAAGAAGAACACGGCGGCCAGCGCGGCAGTCGTGCGGCTGAGGAAATTGGCCGAGCCGGAGGCGCCGAACAGGCTACCCGAGGCGCCGCTGCCGAAGGCGGCGCCCATGTCCGCGCCCTTGCCGTGCTGCAGCAGCACCAGGCCGATGATCGAGGCGCCCACCAGGAAGTGGATCGCCAGCACGATTGGAAACAGGAATTCCATGACTTGTCCCGATTGCGGATCCGCGCCGTGCGGATCCGTGCTATGCGCCCGCCTTGACGATGGCCAGGAAGTCGTCGGCAACCAGCGAGGCGCCTCCGATCAGTCCACCGTCGATGTCAGGCATGGCGAAGATCTCCTTCGCGTTGCTCGCCTTCACGCTGCCGCCGTAGAGGATCTGCAGCCCCTTCGCCACCGCGGGATCCTTGCCGGAGACCCGGGCGCGGATGAGCGCGTGCACCTCCTGCGCCTGGTCGGGCGTGGCGGTGCGGCCGGTACCGATCGCCCAGACCGGCTCGTAGGCCACCACCGCGCGACCGAGGGAGGCGGCGCCGCAGGCGTCCATCACGGCATCGAGCTGGGTGTTGACGACCTGCGCGGTGACTCCGGCCTCGCGCTGCTCCAGGGTCTCGCCCAGGCAGAGTATCGGCGTCAGGCCGGCCTTCAGGGCGGCATCGTACTTGGCCGCCACCAGCGCGTCGCTGTCACCGTACAGGCTGCGCCGCTCGGAGTGGCCGACGATGACGTAGCGGCAGCCGAAATCCAGCAGCATGGCGGCGCTGACCTCGCCGGTGTAGGCGCCCTGCGCGTGCTGGCTCAGGTTCTGCGCGCCCCAGGCCACCCGGGTTCCAGCGAGCTTCTCGCGCGCCTGGGCCAGATAGGGAAACGGCACGCATACGGCGGTCTCGACGGCATCGGAGGCCGGCAGCCCGCCGAGAACGGCGTCGAGCAGCTTCGCGTTGGCTGCGAGGCTGCCGTGCATCTTCCAGTTTCCTGCTACGAATTTGCGGCGCATGATTGTCCAGACGAAAGCAAAGCGCGGGATTTTACCGGCGCGCGAGGGTGCCGGTCAAACTTGTCGTGAGGATTCGAGGATCACGGCCCGGTTCCAGCCGAACCGGCCGCGGGTAGTGGCTGCGGCCGCGGCTTCGCCGCTTAACCTGCGCTCCCGCGCAGGTTAGCCTTCGCCGCTACATCACGGGCCGGTTCTAACCGAACCGGCCCGTGATGTAGTCTTCCGTCTGCTTCTTCTGGGGTTTGATGAAGATCTGGTCGGTGACGCCGAACTCGATCAGTTCGCCCAGATACATGTAGGCGGTGTAGTCCGACACCCGGGCGGCCTGCTGCATGTTGTGGGTGACGATCAGGATGGTCACGCGCTCCTTCAGTTCGCTCACCAGTTCCTCGATGCTGGCAGTGGCGATCGGGTCCAGGGCGGAGGTGGGCTCGTCGAAGAGGATGATCTCCGGCTCGGTCGCTAGCGCCCGGGCGATGCACAGGCGCTGCTGCTGCCCGCCGGAGAGATTCGCGCCGAGGTCGTTCAGGCGGTCCTTGACCTCGTCCCACAGCGCGGCGCCGCGCAGCGCCTTCTCCACCTTCTCGTCCAGCGTCGCCCGGTTTCCTACGCCGCGCACGCGCAGGCCGTAGGCGACGTTCTCGTAGACCGACTTCGGGAACGGGTTGGGCTTCTGGAACACCATGCTGATGCGCATGCGCACCTCGATCGGATCCACCGCCGGCGACAGCAGGTCGGTGTTGTCCGGGTGCAGGCGGATGCCGCCCTCGTAGCGGTTCCCCGGATACAGGTCGTGCATCCGGTTGAAGCAGCGCAGCAGCGTGGACTTGCCGCATCCCGAGGGTCCGATCAGCGCGGTGACCTTCTTCTCGTGGACCGCCATCTGCACGTTCTTCAGCGCGTGGAAGCTTCCGTAGTAGAAGTTCAGGTTGTCGACCGCGGCCTTGACACTCGGTTGGATCTCGGTGGGATTCATCTGCATGATTCGTCGTTTCGGTCGGGGAGCGTCGCGCCGGCTACCACTTGATGTTCCGGCGCAGCCTGTAGCGCAGCCAGATGGCCAGCCCGTTCATGGCCAGGGTCATGAGCACCAGGACGAAGCCGGCGGCCGCGGCATTGGCCTGGAAGGCTTCCTCCGGCCGCGAGGTCCAGTTGAACATCTGGATCGGCATCACCGTGAACGGGGCGAACAGCCAGTCGAAGAGTCCGGCGGGCGGGTCGCCGGTGAACGGCGCCGACGGCAGAAAGGCGATGAAGGTGAGCGCGCCGATGGTGATGATCGGCGCGGTCTCGCCGATGGCCCGCGCCATGCCGATGATCACCCCGGTGAGGATGCCGGCGCTGGAGTACGGCAGGATGTGGTCCTTGACCGTCTGAAAGGTGGTGGCGCCGCAGGCGTAGGAGCCTTCGCGGATCATCTGCGGGATCGCCCGGATCGACTCGCGGGTGGCTACGATCACCACCGGCAGGATCAGCAGAGCGAGCGTGAGCCCCGCCGACAGGATGCTCTGGCCGAAGCCGAACTGGTAGACGAACAGCCCGAGCGCCAGCAGGCCATAGACGATCGAGGGCACGCCGGCCAGGTTGGTGACGTTGATCTCGATCACGTCGGTCACCCAGTTCTTCGGCGCGTACTCCTCGAGATAGACGCCGGCGGCCACGCCCAGCGGCACCGCCGCCGCCGCGGTGACAATCATCACCAGGGTGGTGCCGACCCAGGCGGACAGGATGCCTGCGGCCTCCGGCCGCCGGGACGGGAAGTTGGTGAAGAATTCGGGCGTGAGCCGCGGGATGCCCTGGACCGCCATGTCGACGAACAGGGCGACGAAGGTCAGCACGCCGATCATCAGCGAGACCAGGCCGAGCAGGCCGAAGAACAGGTCCCAGCGCTTGTGCTTGGCGATCAGCGCGCGGATCGCCTGGATGTCCGCCGGCTTCATCTCAATACACCTCGCGGAATTTCTTGCGCAGGAAGTGCCCCAGGATGTTGAAGAACAGCGTCATCAGGAGCAGGGTCAGCCCGGCGGCGAAGATCGTCTGGTAACCGATCGATCCATGCGGCAGGTCGCCGAGCGCGACCTGGACGATGTAGGAGGTGATGGTCGCCCCCGGTTCGAGCGGGTTGAAGGTCAGGTTCGGCTGCATGCCCGCGGCCACCGCCAGGATCATGGTCTCGCCGACGGCGCGCGAGATGCCGAGTATGTACGCCGAGGCGATGCCCGAGGTCGCCGCCGGCATGACCACCTTCAGCGCGGTCTGCAGCCGCGTGGCGCCCATGGCGTAGGAACCCTCGCGCAGCGACATCGGCACCGCGCGCATCGCGTCCTCCGAGAGCGAACTCACGTAGGGGATGATCATCACCCCCATCACCAGGCCGGCGGAGAGCAGGTTGAAACCGGGCAGCCCGGGGTAGAGCTTCTGCAGCAGCGGCGTGATGAAAACCAGGGCGAAATAACCGTAGACGATGGTCGGCACGCCGCCGAGCAGTTCCAGGAACGGCTTGGAAATCTCGCGCACCTTGAAGGGCGCGAACTCGGACAGGTAGATGGCGATGATCGTGCCCAGCGGTATGGCCACGAGCAGGGCCACCGCCGAGCTGGTGAGCGTGCCGGAGAGCAGCACCATGATGCCGAAATGGGCGTCGTCGAACAGCGGCGTCCATTGCGTGTCGGTCAGGAAATCGACGATCGACACGGTCTGGAA
>DATMWM010000064.1:0-2489 GCA_035562535.1 Rhodocyclaceae bacterium
TGACGAAGCGGTGAAAAATTTTCGCCGGCGGGTTGCGCGGGTCTGGCGCGGGACGGTGGGATACGGGCTGCGCGCCGCCGCGGTCGCTTTCGTAGGGTGGATTAGCGCCGCCAGGCGCGTAATCCACCGCTTCGGCGGAAACCGATCCTCCGACGGTGGGATACGGGCTTTGCCCTATCCCACCCTACGCGCCGTCGCGGTTGGCCTCGTAGGGTGGATTAGCGCCGCCAGGCGCGTAATCCACCGCTTCGGCGGAGACCGACCCTCCGACGGTGGGATACGGGCTCACGCCCTATCCCACCCTACGCGTCATCGCGGTCGCTTTCGTAGGGTGGAATAGCGCCGTCAGGCGCGTATTCCACCGCTTCGGCGGCAGATCAGCCGGTAAACCCGCAGTCCTTGTGGCTGCCGTCGCAGAAGGGCTTGTTCTTCGAGGCGCCGCAGCGGCACAGCCAGGTCTGCTCGCCGCGATACACCGGCTCGCCGAAGGCGTCGAGCAGGGTCAGCGGGCCGTCGACCTGCGCCGGGCCGCCGGGGAAGACGGTGAGCTTGAGCGGGCCGCTGCCGACAGCGGCGAGGCTGGGCGCGGCGCAGGTGCCGTCGTCCTTGAAGCCGGCGCCCTTGTGGCTGTTGTCGCAGTAGGGCTTGTTGCGGCTGGCGCCGCAGCGGCAGAAGGCGATCCGCGTATCGCGCAGGACGGTCTTGCCCTCGCCGTCGCAGACTTCGATCTCGCCGGTCAGATACACCGGACCGTCGGCGGCGATGCGCGCCTCGTTCGCCGCGCGCGCCGGTTCGGTGCGGCCGCCGTCGGCGCCGACCACGCTCAGCGCGCCGCTCGGACAGGCGGCCACCACGGCCATGATCTTCTGCGCCGCGCCCTTCTCAGGTTGCACCCAGGGCTTGGCGTCCGGGTTGAACACCTCCGGTGCGCCGCGCACGCACTCGCCGGAATGGATGCAGCGTTTCGCGTCGAAGCGCACGGTGATGCCGGCGCCCTTGTATTCGTGGATGTCGCTCATGTTTCCTCCTCCTCGTTCGTGTGGGGATGCCGGATTCTACGCCGGCGGAAGCCGGGGCACGGACGGCGGGATACGGGCTTCGCCCTATCCCACCCTACGCGCCGCCGCGGTTGGCCTCGTAGGGTGGAATAGCCCCGGCAGGGGCGTATTCCACCGCCCCGGCGTTTGCGATCGCTCGAAAACCGATCCTTCGACGGCGGGATACGGGCTTTGCCCTATCCCGCCCTACGCGCCTCGCGCCTCGCGCGCCTCTCACCACCGTCCGGGCAACTACGCTGCCGACAACCGCCCCGCGACCTCGGCCAGGCGCGCGGCGATCGCGGCGACCTGGGCCTGCTGCTTCGGGTCCTTGAGCGCGCCGTCCGCGTCGAAGGCCTCGTGGGCCTTCGACAGGGCGAACTGCTCGGAGAGCACCAGCACGCCCAGGCTCTGCAGGATCTGGCGCAGGTGCACCAGGCCGCGCAGGCCGCCGAGCGCGCCGGGCGAGGCGGCGAGCAGCGCCGCCACCTTGCCCTTGTAGGGCGCGAGTCCGCTCTCCTCGCCCACGGGGCGCGAGAGCCAGTCCAGCGTGTTCTTGAGCAGGGCCGACACGGAGGCGTTGTTCTCCGGCGAGGCGATCAGCAGCGCGTCGTGCTCCCTGAACAGCGCCTTGAGCTTCACCGCCTGCACCGGCACGCCGTGGTGCGCCTCCAGGTCGCCGTCGTAGACCGGCATCGGGTGGTCGCGCAGGTCGACCAGGGTGACCTCCGCGCCGGCAGTGCGCGCGGCTTCGGCGGCCGCGCGCGCCAGCTTCTTGTTCAGCGAGCCTTCGCGGGCGCTGCCGGCGAAGACCAGGATGCGCGTGCTCATCGATTCCTCCGGTGGATCAGGCGCGGCCGCGCAGGAACTGCAGGGTGGTCTCGGCCACACGCTTGCCGTACTCGCGCGCGGTGGCCAGGTCGCCGTCGGGCGGGGCCACGTCCGCGCCGACGTCGGAGTCGGACTGGGCCATCGGGCCGATGGACGATCCCATGCGGTTCAGGTCGTTGCGCTGCGCCTTGGAACTGTTGGCCGGCAGCATGCCGGTGCCGACCCAGATCATCGAGTGCTGCATGGCCAGGGTCACGAAGTACATCAGGGTATTGTACTTGTCGCCGTTGAGCGAGGCCGAGTTGGTGAAGCCGCCGGCGATCTTGTTCTTCCAGGCCTGGGCGAACCAGGGCTTGGAGGAAGCGTCGGCGAATTCCTTGAACTTGCCCGAGGCGCCGCCCATGTAGGTCGGCGCGCCGAAGACGATGGCGTCCGCCCCGGCGAGCGTTTCCCAGAAGCCGTCGTTCATCTCGGTGACGCTGAGCAGGACCGACTCGGCGCCCGGCACGCTGCCGGCG
The DNA here is from genome assembly GCA_035562535.1 of Rhodocyclaceae bacterium. GTDB lineage: Bacteria > Pseudomonadota > Gammaproteobacteria > Burkholderiales > Rhodocyclaceae > DATMWM01. The sequence continues at coordinate 2,387 of DATMWM010000064.1, forward strand.
CCCGCATGCACGGCCTGGGCCTGCTTCGCGGTGTGGCCGTAGCCGGAGTGGTAGACGATTGCGATCTTTGCCATTTGCATTCTCCTGTGGTGGGGTGGGGATG
>DATMWM010000065.1:0-2217 GCA_035562535.1 Rhodocyclaceae bacterium
GCCCCGGACCATCTGGTCCGGGGTTCTTTTTTCTGCGCCGGCTTCTCAGCCTGGCATTCGGTCCAGCGGCACCAGCCCGCCCGAGCACCGCGCGAACACGCCGGCCTCGGTCACCACGTAGTCGAGCGGAACGTCGTGCTCGTTCGGCTCGATCGAGTCCAGCCGCGCCAGCTCGAACCCGATGCCCGCCGTGGTAGGGACCGGCTCGAGCGAGGCCAGCGTCCGGTCGAAGTAGCCGCCGCCGTAGCCCAGCCGGTATCCGTGTTCGTCGAAGCCGTTCAACGGCAGCAGGACGAGTTCCGGCACCAGGATCCCGCCGTCGGCCGGCACCGGGATGCCGAACCGGCCCTCGGCCATCTCCGCCCCGGGCGACCACTCGCGGAACACCATCGGAGCGGCCGGGGCGACGATCACCGGCAGGGCGGCGCGCGCGCCGCCGCCGATCCGCCTCGCCACCAGCGGGCGGCAGTCGAATTCGCCGCGGAACGGCCAGCAGAAGCCGATCGACCTCGGCGACAGCCGATCGTGCAGCGCCTCCAGCCCGGCCTCGATGGCGGCGGAATACGCCACATGCCGCTCCGGGTCGATCGCCTCCCTGGCCGCAATCAGCCGCTCGCGCAGCGAACGCCGGCGCTCGTCCCGGAGGCGCCCGCCGGAGGGATTTTTCACCTGTGCTATCCTCGATCGACCCGACCCGGCGACTATACCCGATGCACTGCCGCTCCCTGCTGCGACGTCTCCTGCCCGCGGTCGCGCTCCTGGCGGCCGGGGCTGCCGCGGCCGCCCCGGAGGACGACGCCCTGCGCGCGGCGCGGGAGGCGTTCCGCGCGGCCGACAAGGCCCGGCTGGCTGCCGTGGCCCCCGAAACCCGCGGCCACCTGCTCGCGCCCTACGTCGAGTACTGGCAGCTCCAGTTGCGGCTGGAGGACGCCACGCCGGCTGAAATCGCCGGCTTCCTGTCGCGCCACGCAGATACCCAACTTGCCGACCGCCTGCGCGGCGAATGGCTGAAACAGCTCGGTCAGCGCGCGGAATGGGAGCCGTTCGACCGGGAATATCCCAGGCTCGTGACCGCCGACCCGGAGATCGCCTGCTACGCGCTGCAGCGCCGCCATGCGCGCGGCGACCCGCTCGCGCTGGCGAGCGTGCGCGAGAGCTGGCTGGACGTCGACCTGCCGCCGGCCTGCATGCCGCTCGCCGATGTGCTGATCGCCAGCCGGCGGCTGACCGTCGAGGACGTCTGGCAGCGCATGCGGCGCCTGATGGAGGCACGGCGCCCCGGGCCGGCCGCCGAGACGGCCGCCTACCTGCCCGCGGCCCAGGCGCCGGACGCCAAGACGCTGGAGCGGATCGCCGAGGCGCCGCTGGCGTACCTGAAAAAGCTCAAGCCGAATTTCGCCGCATCCCGCGCCGGCCGCGAACTCGCGCTTTGCGCGCTGGCCAGGCTGGCGCGGCAGGACCCGGACGCGGCGGCCGCATGGTTCGAGACCCGACGGGACCGGTTCAGCGCCGCCGAGCGCGCCTATGTCTATGGCCAGCTTGGCTGGCAGGCGGCCATGCGCCACCACGCCAAGGCCCTGGCCTGGTACAAGGCGGCCGGCGATACCCCGATGAGCGACGAGCAGGTCGCCTGGCAGGCGCGGGCGGCGCTGCGCGCGCAGAACTGGCGCCTGCTGCGCGCGCTCATCGAGGACATGCCAGCCGGCCTCGCGGCCCAGCCCGACTGGATCTACTGGCGGGCCCGGGCGCTGCAGGCGCTCGGCGAGCCGCAGTCCGCCGATCTGCTGTTTCGCTCGATCGCCGGCAAGCCGACCTTCTACGGCAACCTGGCCGACGACGAACTCGGGCGGCCGATCACGCTGCCGCCTCGCGCCCCCGCCGCGACGCCCGAGGAGATCGAGCAGGTGGCGCGGGACCCGTCGATCAGGCGCTCGCTCGCCCTGTTCAGGCTGGAGATGCGGCCGGAGGCCGTCAGGGAGTGGAACTGGGGCCTGCGCGGGCGAGGCGACCGCGCCCTGCTCGCCGCCGGCGAATATGCGCGCCGCAACCAGATCTTCGACCGGGCGGTGGTGAGCGCGGAGCGCACCCGGGACGAGCACGACTACGATCTGCGCTACCTGGCGCCCTTCCGCGACAAGGTCGGCCCGCAGGCCCGCGAACTCGCGCTCGACCCGGCCTGGGTGTATGGCCTGATGCGCCAGGAATCGCGCTTCGTCA
>DATMWM010000066.1:0-7716 GCA_035562535.1 Rhodocyclaceae bacterium
CCTCCAGCAGCCGCCGCATGAAGTCGGTCATCACGGTCAGCATCCAGGGGCCGGCCAGCACCAGGGTGACGAAGATCGCGATCAGCTTCGGAACGAACGACAGGGTCATCTCGTTGATCTGGGTGGCGGCCTGGAAGATGCTCACGATCAGGCCGGTCACCAGGGCGGCGAGGAACATCGGCGCGGACACCAGCAGCATCACCTCGACGGCCTGGCGGCCGAGTTCGACGACGCTGGCCGGACTCATACGCGGCACTCCGCGGTTCGTGGCGGCCAGGGCCCGAACGGCACGGGGGCGAAGATCACGGTGCGGGGCATGATATTGGCATCCTGCTCAGCCGAAGCTGCGCACCAGGGAGCCGACAAGCAGCGTCCAGCCGTCCACCAGGACGAACAGCATGATCTTGAACGGTAGCGAGACGATCACCGGCGACATCATCATCATGCCCATGGACATCAGCACCGATGCCACGACCATGTCGATGATCAGGAAAGGCACGAAGACGATGAATCCGATCTGGAAGGCAGTCTTCAGTTCCGAGGTGACGAAGGCCGGAATGACAGCCTTCATCGGCAACTGCTCGGCCGCGTCGACCTTGGGTGCGTTGGCGATGGAGACGAACAGCCCGAGATCCGACTCCCGGACCTGGTTCAGCATGAAGCGCTTCACGGGCGCCGTGCCGCGTTCCAGCGCCTGCTCGAAGCCGATCTCGTTGCGGCTCAGCGGCAGGTAGGCATCCGCGTAGACCTTCTCGGCGGTCGGCGCCATGATGAAGAAGGTCAGAAACAGCGCCAGCCCGACGAGCACCTGGTTGGGCGGCGCGGTCTGCGTTCCCAGCGCGTGCCGGAGCAGCGAAAGCACGATGACGATGCGTGTGAAGGCGGTCATCATCAGAACGACGGCCGGGACGAAGGTGATGCCGGTGAGCAGCAGCAGGGTCTGGATCGAGAGGCTGTAGGTCTGGCCGCCGCCGGGGGTCGGGGTGCTGGTGACCGCCGGCATGGCCTGGGCCAGGACGTCCGCCGGTGCTGCGAGGCCGATCGCGAACAGCGCGATCAGTCCGGCGACCCATGCGGCGATCCGTGCGGCTGTGCGGCCGGGCTCAGGGACGGCGCTCATGCTTGCGTTCCATGACGTTCTGCAGCCACGCGCGGAAGTCTTTGGCGGGCTCGGGGGTGTCCTCGGGACCGGGATCGGGAGGCGCCAACCTCGGCAGGCGGTGCAGTGTGGCCACGCGGCCCGGGGCAACCCCGACCACCAGCCAGGTGTCGCCGATCTCCAGTAGCACGACGCGCTCGCGCGGCCCCACGGCGGTTCCGCCGACGATGCGCAGCACCGCGTTCTGCGAGCCCCGCGGCATCGACAGGCGTTTCAGCAGCCAGAGACTGGCGAGGATCACCGCGATCACCAGCGCCAGCCCGGCGAGCATCTGGAGTGCGCTGGTGCCCAGGGACGGATCGGCGTCGGCCGCAGCTGCCGCGGTCGGCCAGAGGATGATCAGCGCGCGCCAGGCGGCCGGGGGCGAATTCATGTTCCACGCGGGGCGGACTAGACGGCCAGAGCTTAATGGCCGGACGGGCGCGGGGAGGGCGCAAGCAGACGCGCAAAACCGGGGTATTTCGTCCGATTGCCCGTCACCGGGAAACGGAAAAGAAGAGGGCGGATCGCTCCGCCCGAATCGTACCCCCAACGAGGAGAAGTGCTATCGCTTGAGCTTACGCATCCGTTCCGACGGGGTGATGATGTCGGTGAGCCGGATGCCAAACTTGTCGTTTACCACCACGACCTCGCCCTGGGCGATCAGCGTGCCGTTTACCAGCACGTCGAGCGGCTCGCCCGCCAGCGCCTCGAGCTCCACCACGGAGCCGTGGGCGAGCTGCAGCAGGTTGCGGATGGAAATGCGGGTGCGGCCGAGCTCCACGGCGAGCTGCACGGGGATGTCCAGGATCATGTCGAAGTCATGGAGGTGCTCGGCGCGGGTGCCGGAGTCCGCGAACTGGGGAAAGATCTGTGCCGGCTTAGGGTCCGCCACCACGGACCGCTCGGGCTCCTCGGCAGCCTGCGCGGCCATAGCGGCGCTCCAGTCGTCCTCTCCCACCCTGGCTTCGAGATCCGTATCGGTCATCGTGCTTGCTCCTAGTGCTGCGTCGGTTCCGCCGCGAAGTCATCGACGGCCAGAAACCGTTCGACCTTGAGGGCGTACTGGCCGCCCTGCACACCGTAGCGGCAGGCAACGACCGGCACGTTGTCCACCCGCGCCTGGATCACTTCGGGAATGTCCAGCGGGATCACGTCGCCGGCCTGCATCCGCAGGATCTCGCGCAGCGTGATCTCGGCAGTGCCGAGGGTGGCGACCAGTTCCACCGGGGCGTCCTGCACCTGCCGGGTGAGCAGGTTGATCCAGTGCTTGTCCGACGTGGTCTTCTCGCTCTGCATCGGGCTCGACAGGATCTCCCTGATCGGTTCGATCATCGAGTAGGGCAGGCAGACGTGCATGTCGGCGGCGGATCCGCCGAACTCCACCGAAAGGGTCGTGGCCACCACGATCTCGGTGGGCGCCGCGATGTTGGCGAACTGGCAGTTCAATTCCGAGCGCAGGTACTCGAACTTCACCTCGAACACAGGGGCCCATGCTTTCTCGTATTCGGCGAAGACGACCTTCAGCAGCCCCTGGATGATCCGCTGCTCGGTCAGGGTGAATTCGCGGCCCTCCATCCGGGTGTGGAAGCGGCCGTCGCCGCCGAACAGGTTGTCGACCACCAGAAAGACGAGATTGGGGTCGAGCACGAACAGAGCGGTGCCTCTGAGCGGCCTGACCTGAACCAGGTTGAGGTTGGTCGGCACCGCGAGGTTGCGGATGAACTCGCTGTACTTCTGCACCCGGACCGGAGCGATCGACACCTCGGCGCTCCTGTGCAGGTAGTTGAACAGGCCGACGCGCAGATTGCGGGCGAAGCGTTCGTGGATCAGTTCGTACTTCGGCATCCTGCCGCGGACGATCCGCTCCTGGTTGGCCAGGTCGCAGGCGCGAATGCCGCCGGGTTCCTCGGGCGGCGTCGCGGGCGCCTCCTCGGCCTCGCCGGTGACGCCACGCAGCAGGGCGTCGACCTCTTCCTGGGAGAGAAAATCCTGGCCCACGGTCACTGCACGATGAACGAGGTGAACAGTACGCTCTGCACCGGATCGTTCGGCGAGACCGCCGGTGCGGGCTTCGCGGCCGCCGTGCTGATCGGCTTGACCGCGGGGGTCTTGATCGGCCTGCCGGAGGCGGCGTTGAGTATGGCGTTGACCTGCTTGCGGATCTCGTCGGAGAGCTGTTCGCGCCCTTCGGGGGTCGAGATCTCGGACGGTTTCTTGCTGGAGAGCAGCATCAGGACCTTGTGCCGGATTTCCGGCATGTACAGCTTGATCGAGTCGGCCACCGCGCTGTCCAGCACCCGCAGCGTGGCGACGGTCTGCAGGTATTGTTCCGCGTTCTCGGGTTGCAGGTTGACCGTGAAGGGTTCGAGATTGACGAAGACCGGGGCCCTGGACTTGTGGCTTGCGCTCTCCGCAGTCCCGTCGCCGTTGTCCTTCTTGGCGAGCAGGAGATAGCCCACGGTTCCGCCGCCGGCGAGGAGCGCCATTCCGGCCACGGCGGCCAGGATCAGCATCAGCTTGCTCTTGCGCTTGGGTTTCTGCTTGGCGTCGCCGGCCGCGGCGGGCGCCTCTTTCTTCTGGGGGGTGTTTGCCATCGGAGACTCCGTTCGACGCGTCGATTATGGGCGGCGCACCCCGGCTACGATGTGGCAATTAGTGCCGGGAAACGGCTTCAAATCGCCTGCTCACGCGAAGATGTCGACCATGCGGTTTCCCTGGCGTGCCGGCCCGGGCTCGGCGAGCGGCAGATCCGCCACGCCCGCGCGCAGCCTGCCGCCCGCGGCCGGGCCGTTCTGCTGCTCGCGGTCGTCGCGCGGCGCGGAATCGGATTGGACGCTCGCCTGCCCCAGCGCGATGCCTGCCTCGGCCATGATCTCCCGCAGCCGCGGCAGGGACTGTTCGAGCGCGTCGCGCACCTGCGGATTCGCCGACACGAAGAGCGCGGTGCTGTCGCCGTTGCTCGATACCGTGATCGCCACCTCGACGCGGCCGAGGTGCGGCGGATGCAGGACGAGTTCGGCGCGGCTTTCGCCCCGCCCGGCAGCCCAGACGATCCTCTGGCCGACGTCCTCGGTCCATTGGCGCGAGCCTAGGGCAGACTCGATGCGCGCCCCCGGCGTTGGCTGGCTCTCCTGCGCTGCGTGCGCCGGCCAGGCGGCTCCGAGCGCGATGTTCTCGGCGGCCGGGTGCGGCAGATCGGGCGCCGCCGCCGGTTCGGCTTCGGCGACCGGCTTGGCGATGGCAGATTCAGCCGCGGCGCCGAGCGTCGCGGCAAATTGTGCCGGCGCGTCCGGAGTCGGGAGCACGATGTCTTTCACGGTTGGCAGGCCCGGCTGGGCTGGCACGTCCGGAATCGCGACGGGTTCGCCGGCCTGGACGCTGGTGGCTTGCACGGGTACTGGGCGTCCGCGCGGGTCGACGAGGGGCAGTGTCTGCACGGCGGCGCCGTCCGGACTCGCGGGCGCCTGGGTCTGTGCGGTCTGTTGCGGCTGCGCCTGCGTGAGGTCCTGCGGTTGTGCCTGCGGGAAGGCCTGAGCGATCCAGGCCTGGAGGAGCGACGCGTCGATCGGCGAAGCCGGCACGGCGATGCCGGCACCCGGGTCGGCGACCTGTTCGGCCAGTCCCGCGAGCAGCATGTCGAGTGCCTTTGCATCCTCGGCCGGGCCTCGCTTGAGAAGCTCGACCTGGCTGGCCAGGACCGTCGCAAATCCTGTCGCGGCGGCGGCATCCTGGCCGGACGCGGCGGCATCCGCGGCCGGGCCGGCGGGGACCTGCGGGGCGACAGCCGCATTGACACTTGCAAGGTTCGCACTGGTGGTCATGATCGGGATCCTGATTGGCGTTGTGCTGGACTCCGGACTAGGCAGACGCAACAGCCGTGCCATTGCCTCGCCCGGGAGTGTTCATTCCGGCGGTTCCTCGGCACGGCTGCCTTTCGCCGCGTGTTCGTCGGTGATCTTCTGCTCCGCCCGTCCCTCCTCGCGCAGCATGCCGGCCTTGTGGCGGGCCGAAAGCGTGTCGAAGGCCTTGGCCCGGCTGCGCTTCTCCATCCAAGTCTGCTGGCCGACGGTCTTGCGCTGCCGGGAGGCGTCCAGCGCCGCCTGCTGCTGGGCGATGGCTTCGTCCAGCCTGGCGAGGAACGACCGGTAGTTCTCCCACAGGTCGCGGTCCATGCCCAGCCGTGCCGCCTCCAGGAAGCGCCGGTGGTATTCCTCGCGATACTCGATCAGCATGGCCAGCTGCCGCGTGCCTTCCTGCTCGCTGGCGATCAACTGGCCGAGCCGCCTGGCGGCATCGTCCATGCGCAGGTGAGACAGATCCAGCAGCGTCTGGAGCGGAAAAAGTTTCTTCACGGGGGCCTTTCCGATGCTCCTGCGTTGTTGTTTGTTGTATGCCTCGGCGCCTGTCCGCCGCGACTCAGAGCTCCTTGTCGAACAGGCGGTGCAGCTTCACCACCGATTCCGCGAAGTCCTCCCGCTCGTTCATGTCCTGCTGCAGGAACGCCTCGAAGCGCGGGTAGGCCGCCACCGCTTCGTCCAGCAGCGGATCGGAGCCGGCGGAGTAGGCGCCGACGCTGATCAGGTCCCGCGAGCGCTGGTAATGGGAATAGAGCAGGCGGAAGCGTCGCACCAGCCCGAAGTGGGTAGTCTTGATCAGGCTGGTCATGGCACGAGAGATCGACAGCTCGATGTCGATGGCCGGGTAATGGCCGGCGTCCGCGAGGTGCCGCGTCAGCACCACGTGGCCGTCGAGAATCGCCCGCGCCGCGTCGGCCACCGGGTCCTGCTGGTCGTCGCCCTCGACCAGCACGGTGTAGAACGCGGTGATCGAGCCGCCGCCTTCGGGGCCGTTGCCGGCGCGCTCCACCAGCTGCGGCATGCGCGCGAACACCGACGGCGGGTAGCCCCGGGTGACCGGGGGCTCGCCGATGGCCAGCGCGATCTCGCGCTGCGCCATGGCGTAGCGCGTCAGCGAGTCCATCAGCAGCAGGACGTGGCGTCCCTGGTCGCGAAAGTGCTCGGCGATGGTGGCGGCATAGGCCGCGCCCTGCAGGCGCATCAGCGGGCTGGTGTCGGCCGGCGCGGCCACCACGACGGCGCGCCGCAGTCCCTCGGCGCCGAGGATGCGCTCGATGAATTCCTTGACCTCGCGCCCGCGCTCGCCGATCAGGCCGACGACGATGATCTCGGCGTCGGTGAACCGCGCCATCATGCCCAGGAGCACGCTCTTGCCCACGCCCGAGCCGGCGAACAGGCCGAGCCGCTGGCCGCGGCCCACGGTCAGCAGCGCGTTGATCGCCCGCACCCCCACGTCCAGCGTCCGATCGATCGGCGCTCGCTGCAGCGGATTGATCGGGCGCGCGTGCAGCGAGCGGGTCTGGCTAATCTTCAGCGGCCCGGCGCCGTCCAGCGGCCGTCCCAGCCCGTCGACCACCCGCCCGAGCAGCGCCTCGCCGACCGGGACGTGCTTGGCCCGGTCCGTGGCGCGGCGGCGCGGCTCGATGCGTTCGCGCGCCTGGGGCGGCTGCGCCGCCGGCTCGAGCGCGAACACCTGGGCGCCGGGGGCCACGCCGAACACGTCGTCGGTCGGCATCATGAACAACTTGTCGCCCGAGAACCCGACCACCTCGGCTTCCACCGCGTTGCCCGCCGGAACCGCGATCCGACAGCCGCTGCCCAGCGGCAGCTTCAGGCCGGTGGCTTCCAGGACCAGGCCGTTGATCCGCGTCAGGCGCCCGCTCACCTGCGAAGGCGAGGCCGCGGCCGCCAGCCGCTGGCAGTCGCCCAGGAAGCGCTGCCAGTGTTCCACGTGGCCGGTCATGGCGACGGGCCGTCGAACCAGGCGCCGCTGCGGCCGAGGCTCTCCAGGACGCGCCGCCAGCGGGTCTCGACCGTGGCGTCGATCTGGCTGCCGGCGGCCTCGACGCGGCAGCCGCCGCGCGCGATCTGCTCGTCCTCGAAGATGCGGTGGCCGGCGTGGTTCAGGGTGTCGGCCAGGTGCGTGCGCACCAGTGCGGCGTCCTCGGGGTGCAGGTACAGGGTCGCGTGGGCGTGGAACAGTTGCTGCAGCGACTCGCGGACGACCTCCAGGACGAGGTCGGGCTTCGCCGCCAGCGCCTTGCGCACCATCTGGCGCGCGAGTTCCAGCGCCAGGCTGAGCAGGGCGTCGGCCACGGTCTGGTCGATCTCCTGGAGCGAGGCTTCCAGGTTCTCGGCCAGCGTGTGCAGCCGCAGCGCCTCCATGCGCGCCCGCGCCGTGCCCTCCTCGTAACCGGCGGCATACCCGGCGCGCTGGGCTTCCTGATGGATCTGCTCGACTTCGGCGGCGGTCGGCAGGTGGATCTGCGGCTGCGCTTCGGCAGGTTCCGCGGCGCGGCGCGGCTGCGCGGACGGGGCGTCGAAGTGCCCGAGCTCCCAGCGCTGGCAGCCGGCGAGCTTGTCCCGCGGGATGACGACCGACTCAGACGAAGGCATCGTCCGAGCCTCTGCCGCCGAGCACGAGCTGACCTTCGTCGGCCAGGCGGCGGGCGGTCTTCAGGATCTCCTTCTGCTCGGCCTCGACTTCCGACAGGCGCA
>DATMWM010000067.1:0-7033 GCA_035562535.1 Rhodocyclaceae bacterium
AGCTTGGCCCGCGACTCCCGGCTGTAGATCACCGGCGGGGTGTATTCCGGCTGGGCCGAGACGAAGCTCACCGTGGCGGCGATCGGCGCGCCGCAGCCGTCGCAGGTGATGCTGACCGGCTGGCCGGCGCGGATCGCGCCGACCGCGGTCTCGGGCACGAAGAAGCGCAGCTTGATGTTGCCCGGCGGCAGCAGGCTGACGATCGGCGCGCCGGCGGGCACCCATTCGCCCTGCGAGAAGAAGGTGTCCTGCACCAGGGCGGCGGCCGGGGCCGCGGCGGACTTCTGCTCCAGCCGCCAGCGCGCCTGGGCGAGTTGGGCCTGCGCGGCCTGCAGCTCGGTCCGGGCGGCGCCGATCTCCGCCTCGCGGCCGATCCCGGCGCGCGCATTGCGCAACTGGGCCTCGGCCTCCTCGACCCGCGCCGCCGCCCGGTCGTGCGCCGCCTGGGCCTCGTCCAGCCGCGATTGCGACACGTAGCCGGCGCGGCGCAGCCGTTCCTGCTGCTTCAACTGCTCTACGGCCAGCCTGCGCTCGGCCGCGGCGCTGGCGACCTGCGCCTGCAGGGCCTCGATCTCCGGCTTGCGCCGCGCCGCCTCCAGGTTGGCCAGCCTCTCGCGCGCGGTGCCCACGCGCGCCTCGGCCTCCCCGACCGCTGCCTGCTCGGCCGCGCTCTCCAGCGCGAACAGCGCCGCACCCGCGGCCACCTGCTGGCCGCGCGCCACCGCCAGCCGCTCCAGCGTGCCTGCATAGGGCGAGGCCACCAGGACGAACTCGCCCTCGGCGTAGCCCTGGAAGCCGGAAGGTCCGGCGCGCTCGCAGCCGGCGGAGAGCGCGGCCAGAAGGATCGCCGCCAGCGTTCCAGCCGGCCTCATTCCTCCTCCGCGATCAGGTGGGACAGCATCGGCTGGAGCATCGCGGCGCCCAGCCGCCTGCTGCGCTCCCCGCTCCAGCCACATTCCTCATCCGGCAGTTCGGCGTTGTCCTTGAAGGGCATCTCGATCGTGAAGGACAGGCAGCCGAAGGCGTGGCCGACGTATTTCGAGGCCAGGGTAAGCAGTTCGTCGCTGAAGCGGTCCGGGGCGTAGCCGCGCTCGGTCTGGAAGTCCGGGCTGGCCGCGAGCAGCACGTCCAGGAAGCGCCGTTCGCGCTTCGCCTGGCCGAGCGTGAAGCCGGGCAGCATCGAGCAGCCGTCGGCGAACACGCAGGGCAGCGCCTCGTCGCCGTGGATGTCGAGGAACAGGTCGACGCCGGTCTCGTGCATCCGGCGGCGCACGTGGAAGACCTCGGGGCTGCGGCGCAGGCTCGGCTCCATCCATTCCCGATTCAGGTTCGCCCCGGCGGCGTTGGTGCGCAGGTTGCCGGCCACCGCGCCGTCCGGGTTCATGTTCGGCACCACGTGCAGGCAGGCGCGCTCCAGCAGGCGCCGCGCGGTCGGGTCGCTGCGGTCGAGCAGGCGCTCCAGCATGCCCTCGACGAACCACTCGGCCATGGTCTCGCCCGGATGCTGGCGGGCGATCACCCAGACGTCCTTCTTCGCGGGTCCGGGCTCGCCGACGGTGACCAGGTTGACGTCGCGGCCCTGCACGGTGGCGCCGAGGTCGGCTGCGCGGACCAGCGGGTCCGCCTCCAGCCGGCCGAGCAGATCCAGGTGGCGCTCGTGCGAATAGGGCTCAAAGTAGGCGAAGTAGATCGAGTCGCGCTCGGGCACGCACTCGACGGTGAGCACGTGGCCGTCGTACCAGGTGCCGGGCAGGCGGAACCAGCGCCGGCGGTCGTAGGAGGCCACCGCGCGGTAGCCCTCCCAGCCGCCGGGGTAGGCGCTGCGGCCGGCGTTCAGGAAGCGCATGCGCAGCGGCGCGCCGCGGGCGCCCTGGACGCGGAAGTAGAACCACTGGCGGAAGTCGGCCGCGGAGTCCTTGCGCAGGTTCAGGCGCACGTCCCGGGGATCGTCCGCGGAGACGATTTCGACCGATCCGGCGTCGAAGTTCGCGCCGATCCGCAGCGTCCCCGGCGGCGTGTCCCGCCCTCGGAAACCGGGAGCCGATACCCCGTCATCCGCGACCCGCTTTCGACCCCGTTCCGGGGGGGTGGTGGACTTCTGGCCGGTCATGCTATATAATCAACACCTTATATAAAGCGACTACTATGGAGGCATAAATGGAACCGTTGAATCCATTGGTACGATCGACCCGATTGCGAACGTTCGGGGTCGTTCTGCTGGTTGCCCTGTTTTCCACCACCGGCTGCGCGAACCCCTACATGCCGCCCCCGGGCGCATGGATCGAGCCCTTCCCGCCGGGCGCCATGGTCGAACCGCCCCAACCCCAGTTCCAACCTCAACCCGCAGCACCCGAACCGGTCCGCGAACTCAAGCCGGGCAAGGCATCGTATTACGGAAAGTGGCATCACGGCCGCAAGACCGCCAACGGCGAGCGGTTCAACAAGAACGCCCTGACAGCGGCCCATCGCACCCTGCCCATGGGCACCTGGGTCCGGGTGACCAACACCAAGAACAGCAAGTCGGTGATCGTGCGGATCAACGATCGCGGACCCTACCACAAGAAGCGCATCATCGACCTCTCGCACGCCGCCGCCGAGCAGATCGGCATGGTGCGCGGCGGCGTGGTCCCGGTGCGTCTGGAAGTCATCGCCGAACCGCAGAACGTCGCCTACAACGACAGCCCCTACTGAGTCCGATGCGCGCCTGATGGCGGTACCCGCACCAGGGACGGCCCCAGCCGCATGATTCGCTTCGCCGCAGACGACGGCGAAGGCATCCACGTCGCCGTGTCCGGCGAGGGCAGCCCGGTGGTCATGCTGCACGGCTGGACCTCCAGCCACCAGGAGTGGTTTCCCTTCGTCGAGGCGCTGGCCGCGCGCCACCGGGTGTTCCGCTGGGACGCGCGCGGCCACGGCGGCCACGGCCTGACCCGTCCCACCCTGCCGAGCGTGGGCCGCATGGCGCGCGACCTGCGCAACCTGATCGAGCATTTCGCCCTGGACGGGGCGGTGCTGGTCGGCCACTCGATGGGCGCGCTGACCATCTGGGAATACGTGCGCCACTGGGGCACGGAAGGGCTGGCCAAGCTGTGCCTGATCGACCAGTCGCCCAGGCTGGTGACCGACGAGGAATGGGAGCACGGCATCTACGGTGAGTTCGACCAGGAGAAGGCCCGGCACTTCGTCGCCGAACTGCACGACGACTTCGCCGAGGCGGTGCTGCGCCTGGGCGCCTACGGCCTGAACGCGCGGGCGCGGGCCAAGTACGAGGAAAACGGGCGCGGCTGGCAGCGGGTGCGCGAGCAGTTGAAGGCGCTCAACCCGGCCCCGCTGATCGAGGTCTGGAAGAGCCTGACCGCGGCCGACTACCGCGACGTGCTCGGCCGCATCGACATCCCGGCGCTGCTGATCTACGGCGGCGACAGCAACTTCTACCACCTGGGCACGGCCGAGTACGTGAAGGCCCGCATCCCGCGCTCGGTGCTGCATGTCTACGAGGGCACCGATCATTCGCCGCACCAGTGGCAGCGCGAGCGCTTCGCCCGGGACCTGCTCGCCTTCATCGATTCGTAGATCAGACCGCGGGCAGCCGCCACCACAGCCAGGCCGCGCTGATCGCCAGCGTGACCACGGTCACCGGCACGCCGACCCGGGCGTGGCGCTTCCAGTCGATCACGATGCCGCGGCGCGCCGCCGCGCCAACCACGATGATGTTGGCGATGCTGCCCACGATCAGCAGGTTGCCGGCCAGGGTGCTCACCAGCGCCAGCAGCGGCCCGTCCATCGGCTCGGTGGCCAGCGGCAGCAGCAGCATCACCGCCGGCACGTTGGACACCACGTTGCTCAGCACGAAGGTCGCGGCGAACAGCGGCGCCGGCTCGGCCAGATGCACGCCGGCGCCGGCCAGCATCGCCACCGCGCCCGCCGGCAGTCCGGTCTGCTGCATGGCGTGATTGACCACGAACAGGCCGATGAACAGCACCAGCAGTTCCCAGTCGACCAGGCCGAGCATCTTGTTCGAGTGCAGCTTGCGACTCATCAGCAGCAGGCCGGCGCCGGTGAGCGCCGCCACCTCGCGCGGCCAGGGCGCGAGCAGGAACACCGCCACCAGCACCGCGGCCACCGACAGGCCCTTGACGCTCTGCCAGCGGTCCAGTTCCGCGTCCTCCCTGCGCTCGGCCGCCGCGGCGAACGCCGGCTCCGTCAGCCGCCAGCGGCCGCGCTCCAGCAGCACGATCAGGCCCCAGGTGGCCAGCAGGCCGAGCCCCACCGGCACGATCGCCTCCAGGAAATAGCCGCCGAAGGACAGCCGCAGCGTCTCGCCGATAAGCATGTTCTGCGGGTTGCCGATCAGCGTGGCGGCCGAGCCGACGTTGGCCGCGCAGGCAAGGCCGAGCAGGTAGGGCACCGGGTCCAGCCCCCGGCGCAGGCAGGCATCGGCAAGCACCGGCGCGGCGGCCAGGCACACCACGTCGTTGCTGAACACCGCCGAGAGCAGCGCAGCGACCGCGATCAGGGCGCCGAGCAACAGCGGCGGCGAGACCGGCAGTTCGGCCACCCGCCGGGTCACCCAGGCGTAGAAGCCGCCCAGGCGCATCTGGGCCGAGATCACCATGAAGGAAAAGAGCAGGACGAGCGTCGGCAGGTGGATCGACCGGCTGGCCTCTTCCAGGCTCACCGCGCCCAGCCCGACCAGGGCGATCGCGCCGAGGAGCGCGATGCCGGTCCGGTCCAGTTGCAGGAAGGGCAGCCCGCCGAGGATCATGCCCAGGTAGACCAAGGCGAAGATGGCGACGATCGCGGGGGTCATGGATTCGGCGGCGGGCGAAAGCCGACATTATCGCGGCGCTTGCCGGGTGTGTGACTGGCACGACATGTAGGGTGGGATAGGGCGCAGCCCGTATCCCACCGTCCAGGGGTCGGTGAGCACCGGAGCGGTGGAATACGGCCCTGCGGGCCTATTCCACCCTACTCGTTTCCTTGAGGCGGTAGGTGGAATGGCAGGCGACGCAGCGGCCGAGCGTGCTGCCTAGCTGGTCGAGCGTATGTCTGGGATCGCCGAGGTCGATCGCGTCCTGCGCGATCTGGTCGAAGTCGGCGTGGGTGGCGAAGCCGAGCTGCTTGAAGTCCAGCGGCAGCTTGGCGATCAGCGCCGGCGGCACCTCGTGCGACATGGCCATCCCGATGCCGCGCGCCGCCTTGGCCACCGCCTGCATGTCGTCCTTCGCCAGCGCGGCGGTGATCTGCTGCAGGGCGGCGACGAAGCCGCGCATCTCGGCGAGCACCAGGTCGCGTTCGGCGGGCGCCAGCACGATCGCCGTGCGGCCGTCGGCCGACTTCTCGGTCGAGCCGGCCACGATGAACTTGTAGGCCAGGCCGGCGATGATCGCCGCCAGCACAGCCACCGCGAGCAGCAGCGCCCTGATTTTTCCCCGATCGCTCATTCGATATCCTTTCCGGTTCGTTCCGGGGCGCGCAGGAGTCGGCCCCGGTTTCGGCGTATGATAGTAACTTGTTACTTACATGACAAGCCCAATGAGCGACCCGCACCCCGCTACCCCGGAATCCAGGAGGCGGCTGCCCTCGGCCGAGCGCCAGGCCGGCATCGTCGCCGCCGTGGTCGAACTGGCGGCGCTGCACGGACCCTCCGGGATCACCACCCAGGCGATCGCCGACCGCCTGGGCGTGACCCACGGCGCCCTGTTCCGCCACTTTCCGGACAAGCAGGCGATCTGGAACGCGGTGTTCGACTGGCTGGAGACCTCGCTGGGTGCGGCGCTCGGCGAGGCCTTCCGGGAGGGCGGCGATCCGCTGGACACCCTGGGCCGGGTGTTCTTCGCCCATGTCGGCTTCGTCGCCGCGCATCCCGGGGTGCCGCGCATCCTCTTCCACGAACTGCAGGGCCCGGCCGGAACGCCGTCCCGGCAGCGGCTGCGCGCGCTCGTCGGCGGCTACCGCGAGCGCCTGGCCGGGCTGTTCCGCGCCGCCAAGCGCGCCGGCCAGTTGCCGCAGGCGCTGGACGAGGAGGCGGCGGCCGCGCTGTTCCTCGGCACGGTGCAGGGGCTGGTGCTGCAGTCCGCCCTGTTCGCCGGCGAGGCGGGGATGGTCGAATCGGCGCGGCGGCTCTACCCCCTGCTGCTGGACGGTTTCCGCGGGCCGGCCGGAACTGTCCGGGCGGGCGATTGACAAACCGCGCGGGGGCCGTGAAAGAATGCGCCTCCCGACGAGACGGAGTCCAGCCTTGCACGCCACCCTGCCCCTGATCCAGTCCACCGACTTCCCGCCGATCCGCCGCCGGCGGCTGGAGACGCTGCAGGTCAATCTCGGCTACCGCTGCAACCAGTCCTGCCTGCATTGCCACGTGAACGCCGGCCCGAACCGCACCGAGCAGATGGACGCGGCGACCGCGGACACCGTGCTCGACTTCCTGCGCGCCTCGGAGGTGCGGCGCCTGGACATCACCGGCGGCGCGCCCGAACTCAACCCGCAGTTCCGCCGCCTCGTGGCCGTGTCGGTCGAACTCGGCGTGCATGTGATGGACCGCTGCAATCTCACCATCCTGGAGGAACCCGGGCAGGAGGATCTCGCGGAGTTCCTCGCGGCGCGGCGGGTGGAGGTGATCGCCTCCCTGCCCTGCTACCTGGAGGACAACGTCGACCGCCAGCGCGGCAAGGGCGTGTTCGAGAAGAGCATCCGGGCGCTGCGCCGGCTGAACGCCCTTGGATATGGCCGCGAGGGCAGCGAACTCGAACTGTGCCTGGTCTACAACCCCCAGGGCCCCAGCCTGCCGCCCGCCCAGCGCGCGCTGGAAACCGACTACCGGCGCCACCTGTCCGAGCGCTACGGGGTCGTGTTCACCCGGCTGCTCACGCTCGCCAACATGCCGATCCAGCGCTTCGGCAGCACGCTGGTGACCAAGGGCCAGTTCAACGACTACATGCGCCTGCTGCGCGGCGCGCACCGGGACGAGAACCTCGATGGCGTGATGTGCCGCAGCCTGGTCTCGGTGGACTGGCAGGGCCAGGTCTACGAC
>DATMWM010000068.1:0-6252 GCA_035562535.1 Rhodocyclaceae bacterium
CGAGGGCGCCACCGGCTACCGGTTCGCGCTAATCGACGCCGCGGGGCAACCGATCCACGAGGCGCAGACCGCCGCCACCGAGGCCGCGCTGCCCGCCGGCCTCGAACTCAGGGAAGGCGCCGCCTATTCCTGGAGCGTCGAGGCCCTGCCGCCGGGGCAGCGGCCGCGCCTGGCCTGGGCGGACTTCGCGGTGGTCAGCGCCGCCGAGCGCGCGGCGCTGGCCAGGCTGCGCCCGGCCGCCGATGCGGCCTTCGCCGATCGCGTGGCCTACGCGCTGGCGCTGGACCAGTGCGAGGCGCGCGAGGCGGCCCAAGTGCAGTGGCGCAGCCTGGCCGCCGAACGGCCGGGCGACCCGACGCTCAAGGAGCGCGCTGGGCAATAGCCCGCGGCTGACCTGCCGTGTCCGCCGCCCTCCTGCTGCTGCCCGACTTCGCCCTGATCCTGCTCGGGGCCGGGATCCGGCGCTGGATGCGGCTGGGGGACCACTTCTGGACCGGCCTGGAGAAGCTGGTCTATTTCGTCCTCTTCCCGGCGCTTCTGATCAACGCGATCTCGCGCACGCCGATCGACGTCGCGGCGGCCGCGCCGCTGTTCGCCAGCGGGCTGGCCGCCATGGCCGGCGGCGCGCTGCTGGCGCTGCCGGCAGGGCGACTGTTCGGCCTCGCGCCGATGTCCTTCGCCTCGCAGTTCCAGTGCGCCTTCCGCTTCAACTCCTACATCGGCCTGGCGGTGGCCTCCAGCGTGCACGGCACCGCCGGCACCGCGGCCATGGGCATCCTGGTGGGCGCCATGGTGCCCTTCGCCAACCTGGCCTCGGTGTGGATGCTCGCCCGTCACGGCGAGCTTGGGTTCTGGCGCGAGTTGCTGCGCAATCCGCTGATCTGGTCCACCGTCGTCGGCCTGGCGATGAACCTATCCGGGCTGGCCCTGCCGCAGCCGGCCCAGCACTTCTTCGGCCGGCTGGCCGAGGCCTCGATCGCGCTCGGGTTGCTCACCGTCGGCGCGGCGCTGAAGCTGCGCGGCGTGCCGGGCGTGCGCGCCGCCGGCGGCTACCTGCTGGCCGTGAAGCTCGCCGCGGTTCCCGCGGTGGCCTGGCTGGCGGGGCGGCAGTTGGGGCTCACCGGTATCTATTTCGACACCGCGGTGCTGTTCGGCGCGCTGCCCACCGCCAGTTCCGCCTACATCCTGGCGATGCGCATGGGCGGGGATGGACGCAGCGTGGCCTGGCTGATCTCGGCCAGCACGCTGGCGGCGATGGCCACGCTGCCGGCCTGGCTGATGCTGCTCGGCTGAGGGCGGCTACAGGAAGAGGGTGAGCACCCCGGTGTAGCCGTAGAGCTGGTCGTGCGAGATCTCGCCGTTGCAGAAGAAGCCGGCGAGCGGGATGTCGCCGAAGGCGGCGCGGATCAGGCGCGGCTCGACCGAGTCCTCGCCGAACATGTTGCCGCCGCGCGCCAGGCAGGAGAAATACAGCCCGCCCTTGGGCGGCCCGGGCAGGGAATCGCGCAACTCGCCGAGCATGCGGTGCATGTCCTCGCGGGCGGCGGTGGCGTCCCGGCGCAGGAACAGCAGCGGGCGGCCCTTCTCGACCAGTTCGTTGATCGCGATCAGCCCGTTCTTCGGGTCCACCCCGATCACGTTGCGCGCCAGATAGTCGCCGGCGTCGCGGCCGGCCACCGGCAGCCCGGCCAGCACGTAATGGGCGGCGCGCGCCATGTCCCGGGCGAGCACCTCGCCGACCGCCTCCTTGTAGACCTCCAGGGCGGGGCGGCCGTCGATGCGCCCGATGATGTTGCGCTCGGCCTCGGTGATCACGTGGCGGCCGGGCAGCGGCGAGCAGCCCTGGGTCAGGCGGGTCGCCACCGGCACGCTCTCGCCGAAGGCCACGCCGGAAATGCCGCCGGCGAGCACCCCGTCGGCGATCTGCACCGACTTCGAGTGGGAACTCGACAGGCCGCCGGTGACGAAGCCGCTGGAGACCTTGCTGGCCATGTCCATGACCAGGTCTCCCATGTCCGGCGTGCCCGGATCGGCATGGACCACCGCGAAATAGGGCTCAGCGCCGCCGGTGAGCGGCTGCCGGCCGGAGAACACGCGGAAGCCGCCCTCGGGGAAGCGCCCGGCCAGCAGCGCGATGCCGCCGGCATCGACCGCGGCCGAGCCGGTTCCGCAGATGCCGATGCCCACCGAGCCGACCCATTCCTCGATGCCGGTGGCCTCGCGCAGGCGCGCCAGCATCGCTTCGGCATGTTCAGCGTGGCGGTCGGAGAAGTACACGAAGCCCAGGTTCGCCCCGGGCGGCAGCGACAGCCTCGCGAGGCTCGCTTCGAGCGCGCCCGGCCAGTCGTCGACCAGGCTGTGCGCGCCGGCGAGCAGGACCTCGCTCACTTGCCGGAGGGCTTGGGCGCCGCGCCCTGTTCCTGGGGTTCCGGCGGCGGGGACGCCGCGCCGGCGGCCGCCGTGGTGGCCTGCTGGAGGAAGGTCCACGGCCACATCGCGGCGCTCGCCGCGGCACTGGCGAACGGATTCGGGCCGGATTCCCCCTGGCCCGAAGGCTGGCCCATGCTCTGCACCGCGGCCAGCGTCATGCGCTGCATTTCGAGCCCCTGTATGCTCATCTGCAGCATGTTCAGGTTCATCCGCAGCCAGCCCTCGACCGCTTTCAGGTCGGCGATCCGCTTGTCGAGTTCGTTGACGTCGAGCGTCGGCGTGACCATGCCCGGGAGATGGAACCCCATGCTCGACCACATGTTCTTGACGAAATCCAGCGGATCCTGGTTTGAACCGGCATTGCTCATGCTGTGCTCCGGGTGCGCGTCGAGCCGGCATCTTACTCCAATCGTGCGGCCGGGACGGCGCGCGCGCGTCCTGGCGCCGGCGCCGGCGGGGTAGGTCGAATGGCCTAGTCCGTCCGGCCCCGCCTGCCACGAAGGCCAGGCGCGGCGAGGGTTCCCGGACCGCGACCGATGGGTGGCGTGCATTCGACCGGAATACAAACCGGGCGCCACTGTTTATCATTGCACTGCCGCAACGGCTGGAAATTCCGCAGGAGGGGGTCTTGGGAAAGATATTGGTGATCGAGGACCACACGCTGGTCCGCGAGGCGCTCATGGCGACGCTGGAGCAGATCGGCCACGAGACGGAGGTTTCGCAGGCCGGCGATGCCGAGTCGGCGCTGGCGTTCCTGAAGGATCACGAGGACGTGACGCTGGTGCTGCTCGACCTGATGCTGCCCGGGATGAGCGGATTCGCCTTCCTGACCGTGCTGCGCAAGCGCTTTCCGTCGCTGCCGGTGATCGTGATCTCGGCGCTCGAGGACGGCGCGACCAAGACCCGGGCGGCGCGCCTGGGCGCGGCGGCCTTCGTCACCAAGTCGAGCAGCAGCAGCGACGTGCTGCGGGCGGTCCAGGCGGTGCTGGAGAACGGCTCTGCCTCGGGCGTGACCCAGCTTGCGCGCCAGAGCGCGCAGCGCGGACCGGATCGCGGGCGCGACAAGGACCGCAGCATGGCGGGGCGTTTCGGGCTGAGCGCGGCCCAGGCGCGGGTGATGGACCTGCTGCTGGCCGGCAAGTCCAACCGGGAGATCGCGGAACTGCTCGGCCTGAGCGAGGGGACCGTGAAGATCCACCTGTCGGCGATCTACAAGGCGCTGAACGTCAACAGCCGGGCGCAGGCGCTGGTGGTGGCCGCCCGCCAGGGCATCCACTTCTGAGCGCTCGGCGGCCGGTCCCGGCCGCCGAGGTTCTTCAATGGTGGGTCAGGCTGGCGTAGGCCGGCCGCGCGGGCTCGCCGTGCATCATCCCGGGCGGGTCGGCTACATTGGCCGGTTCTTCGGCAACCGGCTCCTCCAGCGGCTGTTCGTAGCGCAGCCGCAGCAGGTCCAGGGTCTGGCCGGCGATGCGGCGGCAGGCGTTGGCCAGCGAGGTCGGGACGGTCTCCGGCAGTTGGCGCTGGAGCAGCAGCTTGCTGGCGGAAAGCGCCGCCACCGGTTCGAGCACGCGCTCTTCGAAGCCGGCCAGCATCTGACCGGTCGTGCGTTCGGCCGCCTGGCGCTGCCAGGGGTTGGTCGGCCACTGGCAGGGCAGGGCCCAGGCGCGGCGGAAGGTCTGCAGGTCGCGGATCACCGTGCGCATGTCCTCGTGCGAGTCGCGGAAGGGCAGCAGGACGAGGTCGGCGATGGCGTAGAGTTCGCGGTCCGCCTGCGAGCGGTTGGCGCCGCCGTCGATCACGCCCATCCAGCCGGGCAGTTCGCGGATCTTGTCGATCACCTTGGCCAGCGCCTCCCGGCTGCGCGCGTCGGCGATCAGGTAGCGGCGGCCGGCCGGGTCCAGCGGTTCCCGATCCGGGTCGGTGAGCACGCACGCCGAGCGCTGTCCGAGCAGGCCCAGCCCCTGGGCGAGCATGTGCGAGACGGTGGTCTTTCCGGTGCCGCCCTTGTTTCCGATGATGCAGACGATCTGAGCCATGCCGCGCTCCGCGAGGGGACGCCCGGATTATGCGCTCCGGCATACCGGCTCAAAGCCAGAGCTGACGCGGCTTTGCGGCCCAATTCCAGGCGGTTGCGCCTGCTTCTTCAGCCGGGCGATCTCCTGGATCATCGCCAGGTACACCTGCCGCGCCTCGGCGATGCCCTGGGCTTCCAGCGCGCCGAGCTGCTGGTCGATCACCGGCTGCAGGCGCTGGCGCCACAGGCGGCGGTCGTCCTCGGACAGCCGGGTGACGACGTTCCCCCTTGCCTGGGCCGCCTCCAGCCCGAGCAGGTCCCAGGCGTTCCACCAGTCGCCGAAGCGCGCCACCAGGGCTTCGCCGGAGATCCCGTCTATCGCCTGGCGGACCTCGGGGGGCAGCGCGTCGTAGCGCCGCTGGTTCATGAGGAAGAAGAAGGACACCGTGTAGAAGCGCGCGTCCAGGTGGTAGCGGGTGACCTCGTCCAGGCGCAGCGACTTGACCGGGTCCCAGGGGAACACCGCCCCGTCGATCGAGCGGTCGCGCAGCGCGTCGTGGGCCGCGGAGGCGGGCAGGTTGACCGGCACCGCCCCGAGTTCGGCCAGCGCCGCCGCCACCGGCGCGGTGGGCGACCGCACGCGCATTCCCTGCAGATCCTGGAGTGAGGCGACCTGCTTGTCCCGGGTGTGGATCAGGCCGCCGTTGTGCGCGTGCAGCGCGAGCACCCTGAAGCCCCGGTACTCGTCCTGGAGCTGGCGCGGATACACGTTCCACAGGGTGCGGCTGGCCACCGCGGCGCTCTCGGTGAGGAAAGGCAGCTCGATCAGGCCGGTGCGCGGGAAGCGGCCGCGCGTGCTGCCGTGCAGGCCGTGGGCGATGTCGACCACCCCGGAGCGCACCTGGTCGTACTGGTTCTCGACCTTGCCCAGGCTCGAATCGCCTGCAAACACGGTCACCGCCACCCGTCCGCCGGTGCGCTTCTCGAGTTCGCGCGCCCAGGGCACGAGGAATTCCGTGTGGATGCCGTGGGTCGGCGGCAGGAAATGCGACACGCGCAGCTCGATGCGCTGCTGGGCCCGGGCCGGGCCGAGCCAGGACGAGGCGGCGCCGGCCGCCGCCAGCTTGAGCAGGTCTCTCCGGTTCATGGTCTCCCTCTCGACTTGTGCCGCGGATGTTCCGCGATTTCCGCGCGCAGCGCCAGAGTGGGCGGCGCACGGATTGCGGCCGCGGCGGCGCGCGGCTACAGTCACGCCCTTTGAACGCCCGGACAGCGAACGCATGAGCACAGAATCCGCCGCGGTTGCGGCACCCGCCCCCGGAATCCTGCGGCGCCTGTTCGGCGGCTTCCGCATCGCCTACCTGCCGATCCTGGCCACCTACTTCGCCTTCGGCGCGAGCGCGATCACCGGCGTGGCCACGGTCTTCCTGCAGAAGGAGGGGCTCAAGCTCACGCCGGCGGAGGTGGCCGGCATCGGCTTCTGGCTCGGCCTGCCCTGGTCGATGAAGATGGTGGTCGGGGTGGCCTCCGACCGGCTGGCGATCTTCGGCAGCCGGCGCACCGCCTACCTTCTGCTCGGCGCCGTGTGCACGCTGGCCGGCTACGCGCTCACCGCCACCGTGGTGGCGACCAAGGGTCAGTACCTGGCGGCGATGCTGCTGGTCACCGTCGGCTTCATGATCCAGGACGTGGTCGCCGACGCGCTCAGCGTCGAGGTGGCCCGGGACGACCGGGAACTCGGGCAGATCCAGGCGCTCGGGCGCATGGCGCTGCTCGCCGGCGGCATCAGCGTGGCCTATCTCGGCGGC
>DATMWM010000069.1:0-6945 GCA_035562535.1 Rhodocyclaceae bacterium
GGAACCTGCCGCCGCGTCGGAAGCGCCCGCCGCGCCGGAGCCGAAACGCCGGATCGACCACGACGCGGTCCGGCAGTTGATCGAGAAGCTCGACGCCAGCCTCGAGGAAGGGCATCTCGCCGAGGCGGATGCGCTCGACCGGAAGATCGACGAGCTGCTCGCCGGCGCCGGCTTGTCCGGCGCGCTGGCCGGGCGCCTCGGCCACGCGCGCTCGCAGCTCGCGCGCCTGCGCGGCTGGGCCCGCTGGGGCACCGCCCAGGCCCGGGAGCACCTGATCGAGGCCGCGGAGCAGCTGCTCGCCTCGGACCCGGATGTCGACGAGCGCGCCCATGCCGTGCCGGCCATGCGCGCCGAGTGGAAGCGTCTGGACGCGCACGGCCCGTCCGCCAAGGGGCAGTGGGAGCGCTTCGACGCGATCCTGGAGAAGGCCTATCAGCCGGTGCTCGCCCGACGCGCCGAGGAAGCGGTGCAGCACGAGGCGGCCAAGGCCGCCAAGGAGACCCTGCTCGCGGGATGGGAAGGCTGGCTCGCCGGCATGGCCTGGGAGCATGCCGACTTCAAGGTGGTCGAGGTGCGCCGGCAGGAGATTCTCGAAGCCTGGCGGTCCGCGCCGCGCGGGGGGTTCCGCGACGAGCGCCAGCTGCGCAAGGGCTTCGACGCCCTGGTGGCGGCGATAGACGGCAGGCTAGTCGAGGCACGCTCGGCCGAGAACGCCCGGCGCGAACAGCTGATCGCCGCGGTCGAGGCCCTGGCTACGGCGCCGGATATCGGCCGCGCGATCATCGAAACCAAGGCGCTGCAGCAACGCTGGCAGACCGAGGCGGCGAGCGTGCGCATGCCCCGCGGCGACGAGCAGAAGCTGTGGCAGCGCTTCCGCGCCGCCTGCGATGCGGTATTCGCCCGCCGCGATGCGCAGCGGGCCGAGCAGGCGGCGCAGCGGCAGGACCGGATCAAGGCCAGGCAGGATCTTCTGGCGGAACTGGAAACCGCTGTGGCGGCCTCCGACACCGCCGAGATGGAACGCGCGCTCAACCACTTCCGCTCCGCCTGGGCCGCCGCCGAGCCGGCGCCGCGCGAGGCGGCCGAGGCGCTCGGCGCGCGCGCCCGGGAGCTGCAGGAGCGGGGCCAGCAGCGCGTCGAGTCGCTGCGCCGCGAGAAGCACCAGGCGCGTTTCCTGCAGATGGCGCGCAAGTCAGCGCTGGCGGAACGCCTGGAGGCGGCGGCGATCGCCGGCAACATCGGGGCCGAGGCCGCCGAGGTGCGCAAGGAATGGGAGGAGATTGGGCACCTGCCGGGCAAGGCCGAGCGCGTGCTCGCCCAGCGTCTGGAGGCCGCGCCTGCGGTCACCGGCGCCGCGCTCGACCAGGGCCGGGAGGCCCGGGAGTCGATGCTGCTCGACCTGGAGATCGCGCTGGAACTTCCCTCGCCGGAGTCCCTAGCCGAGAGCCGCCGCACGCGCCAGTTGGAGCGCCTGCAACGCGGCTTCGGCGGCGGCGCCGGCAAGGATCAGGACTTCGAGACCATGGTGGCGCAGTGGTACGCCACCGCCGCCGCGGCGGACGCCGCACAGGCCCAGCGCATCGAGGCGATCGTGCGCAGGCTGGCCGAGCGCGAGGAGGCCGCCGGCCGCAAGCCGCGCTGAGGCTCAGCGCACCGTGATCTTCGGCGCCTCCCCCGGCCAGGTGCCGCGCCCGACGATCTTGCCCTGATCGAAGGCGACCCAGGAAGCGGCGCTCAGGTGGGGCAGCCGGCGGGCCAGCATGTCCAGGGCCTGCTCGCCGGCCGCCGGCTGCTCCGGCAGCGAGACGAACAGGACCGCGGCGCCGTTCGCGCGCCGCGCCACCCAGACCTCGACCGGGGCCCCGGGCAGGGCCGCGGGCCGGCGGGGCAGGCCCAGCCGCGCGATCGCCCGGTCGATTTCCCCGGACGGCCCGACCAGGATCGCCGGCGCGCTGCTGCCGGCCAGTTCGGCTTCGTTCGCGGTCGCCGGCTTGCCGTCGCTCAGGCGGGCGAGCAGCCGCCCGGCCGCTGCGGCCAGCGCCCCCTCCACCCCCTCCCCGAGGATCAGAACGCGCGGCGCGGCCGCGGCCTCGATCTCGCGGATCAGCGGCGGCGACTCCTCGGCGGACAGGCGGCGCCAGAGGGTGAATTCCGGGTCCAGGCGCAGCGCGACCGGCCGCTCGGCAAGCGGCAGGACCAGCGTCTCGGCCGGGCCGGTCAGGCGCACAAGGTGGTCGCTGCTCCCGGCCGCGGTCTCGATCCGCAGTGGCAGGCGTAGCGCGTAGGCGGGCTCGCCCTGCTCCAGCCCGAGTTCCAGCCGCCAGCCTGCGCCCTCGCGCACAGCGCGCGCCGCGGTCACGGCCGGACGCGGCGCGCCGGTGCGCTCCAGCCACTGGGCGAAGAAGGCCTGCAGGGAGCGACCGGCGGCCCGCTCGAAGCTCGCCCGCAGGTCCTCGAAGCTCGCGTGCCGGAAGCGCTGCCGCTGCCAGAAATCCCGGATGCCGTCCCGGAAGGCCTCGGCACCGATCTCCTGCGACAGCATGTAGAACAGCATCGCCGACTTGCCGTAGCCGATCGCCGAGGACGCCGCATGGGTGCGCGAGGCGAAGGCGGCCAGCGGCTTCTCGCTGCCCGGCGCCAGCGCCGCGTAGTCGCGCAGCCAGCCCTGGCGCATTTCGCGGGCGGCCGCCTCGCCGCCCCTGTCCTGCTTGTAGGCATAGTCGGCCATGAAGGTGGTCAGCCCCTCGGCCCAGTTGCCGCGCGAGGCGTCGATATACACGCCGTTTCCCCACCAGTTGTGCAGAATCTCGTGGCCGAGCGAGGTGTCGCGGATGAACGGCAGCTTGAGCACCTCGATGCCGAGGTAGGTCAGGCCGGGCATGCCGAAGCCGGTGGGCAGCGGGCTGGAGACGATGCCGAACTCGCCGTAGGGATAGGCGCCGATCTCCCGGCTGTGGCGCTCGACGTAGCGCTGCGCGGCATCCAGGTAGTCCGCGGACAGCCCGGCGAGCGGCTCGTGGAACCAGGTGCGCAGCCGCACGGCCTCTCCCGTGGGCAGCCGCATGCTCCGCTCCTCGACCCTGTACGGCCCGACCATCAGGTCGATGCCCTCCGCGGCCTGGTCGAATTCGAAGCGGGCGGCGTTGCCTTCCGCCGCGATGGTCTCGCTAACCAGCCTGCCGGGCGCCACGGCCCGCTGGCCGGCCGGCGTCCGGATGTTCAGCGCGTAGCGGAAGGTGTCGCCGGGCCGCGGGTACCAGGCGTAGCCGGCGGGCAGGAAGCTGCCCTGCGCGCCGGCCATGGCCGGCAGGCCGCCGAGCACGCCGCGATGATCCAGGCCGCCGTCCAGCGCGCGCAGCGTGCCCGAGTAGGCGATCTCGATCCGGTGCCGGGCCGGCCGCTGCGGCAGCGCCACGCGATATACCCGTTCGCCCGCGGCGCCGGCGGTCGCGGCCGCAGCCACCGGCTTGCCGTCCAGGGTGACCGTGCCGAGCGAGAACTCCGGCGCGAGATCCCAGGCAAAGCCGCCCGCCCCCGCGTAGTCGAGCGTCGCACGCACCTGCAGCAGCCTGGTGGACGGGTCGAGGGACAGGTCGAGTTCCAGGCCGGGCGGGGTTGCCCGGGCCAGGCAGGGGACGAGCGCCAGCAGCAGGAGCCAAAGCCTGCAGCAGCGCGCCGGGGCGAACCCCGATACGCCGACCGCGACCCCGGGCGCCGGACGCCCGCTCGATTCAGCGCAGATCGGACAACTCGCGCCGGATCGCCTCGACCTGCCGCTCGTGCTGCTCGACCCGGTCCTTGTAGGGCTGCAGCCGGTCGAGGACCCGCTGGTAGTTGCGCTCGTCCCCGTAGCGAACCGCCTCCTGCTCGGCGAGTTCCTTGCGGGCATTCTCCAGGGCCTGCTCCTCCCCGGCCAGCCGCGACTCCAGATCCCGGCGGCGATCGGCGCTTCCCGACGCCTTGGACGTGGCGGGCGGCATCCTCTGCGGCGCCGCGGCGGGCGGCGGTGCCACGACATTCACGCTGCCCTGCACCGCCGTGCAGTTCTGGCCGGGAAGCTTGGCATCGGCATAGGTGACCTTGCCCGACGGATCGACGCACTTGAGCGCCTGGGCCTGCGCCGCCAGCGGAACGAGGAAGGCCGTCGCGGCAGCCACGCACCCGACGACGCAGAATGTAGTTTTCATTTCCACAGCCTCCCGATCTCTGTTCGAACAACGATGTTAGTCGCGGGGAGTTGACCCATCAACCGGAAAGCGGGAGATCAGCGGCTCTGCGTCGGGGTAAAAGCGCTCGAGCAGCTCCGCGACGCACTCGGAGAGCAGCGCCTCAAGGTCCTGCGCCGCATCCTCGGTCCCGCCTTCCGGCCCGCCGCGCTCCCAGACATCCCTGAACGCATCGCGCCGGCCGGCCGTGCAGGCGGCCACCGCGTCCTGCCAGAAGGCCGGATGCTCGGCGGCGGCGAAATCGCCCCGCCCGCGGCCGAAGTGGATCACCGCCAGGTAGCGCAGCAGGGCCGAGCGCACCAGGCCCTCGAAGAACTCCGCCGACCAGCGCAGCGAGGCGCGCGTGCGGCCCTTGACCAGGTTGTAGCCGCGGGCCAGCCCGCCGAGCGCCCCCGAGACGAAGCCGCCGATCGCCGCGGCCACGCCTTCGCTCACCGGCTCGGCCGCGGCGTAGTCCTCGCGCAGGCGGCGGCGGATCTCGGCGGCCGCGTGGCCCTCCAGCTGGTGCAGCGCGATCAGCTCGTCGGTGGCGGACCGTATGGCCGCGTCCAGCCGCTCGGCCAGCGCGGCCATGGCGCGTTCCTTCTGCGCCTGCTCCGGGTCCGCGCCCGAGGCGAGCGAGCGCACGAAGCCGCGCGCCTTCTCGCTCCAGGGCTTGCGCTCCAGCTCCTCGCGGTCGGCCGCGGCGGCGGCGAGCTGGCGCGCGAGCACCGCCATCGATTCGTGGAAGCGCGCCAGGTTCTTGTCCCGCCAGGCCCCGGCGAGCTGCGCGTAGGCGTCCTGCTTCTCGATCGGCAGCAGCTCGCCGACCGTCCTGAGCAGCTCGCCCTCCTGCACCCAGCAGCGCGCGAAGGCGTCCAGGCCGAGCACCGCGCGCACCACCGCATGAGCGGACAGATGCCGCTGCCAGCGCCGCACGTCGGCGCGTTCCTGTTCCGGGGCGTGCGGCGGGCCGGTCTGGTTGAGCAGCAGGATCACCGGCTTGCCGATCCAGCCGAGGATTTCCATCTCCAGGGCGACGTAGCCGGCGTCTTCCGGCGCCTCGGCCGCGTTCACCAGGTAGAGCACCACGTCCGCCTCGTCGCGGGCGTTGCGCATCGCCTGCTGGCTGCACCACAGCGGCCGGTCGCGGAATCGGTCCCAGACCTGGGTCAGCACCCAGCCGAGCGGGTTGCCGGACTGCTTCAGCCGCTTCGCCAGGCGCGCGGTGTCGCCGAAGCCCGGCGTGTCCCAGAGCCGCAGCGCGCAACCGTCGGCGGTCTCGATCATCACGTGCGCGTCGCTCAGGTCGGTGACGTGCGGCGCGTCGCGCACCTCGCCGACGTCGCGCCCGAGCAGCGTGCGCGCCAGCGTGGTCTTGCCGGCGTTGGTGTGCGAGATCAGGCTGAGATTGACAACGCGCGGATCGCTCATGGCCTTGCCTCTCCGGCCAGATCGACCGGCTCCCAGTCCAGCCCGCGCAGGATCTCGCCCCACGCCGCGCGCCGCTGGGCCAGCCGGCCGGCGGCGCCCGACTCGCCGGCCAGCCGTTCGCGGTAGGCGGACTCGTCGACCAGCACGTCGACCCGCCGCGCTGCCTTGCCCTCGGCCGCCAGGCGCAGCAGGCCGCGCGCCAGCACGCCGTGGTTCTCCTCCTCCGGCGTGGCCGCCAGGTTGAACAGCAGGACCAGCCGGTCGGCCGGCGCCGCGCTCGCAGCGCGCTCCAGGTACTCGTCCTCGCCGCCATAGGCGAGGAACTCGGGCGGCTCGATCGCGGCCGATCCGCCGCTCGCCTGGCGCAGCCGGTCCTCCAGGGCCGCCCGGGCCGGATCGGCCGGCCGGTAGCTGTACGCCAGGACGCGTACCGTCTCGCCCCTGCCTTGCGCGCCCTTCAGCAGCCGGCTCAGGTACGGATCGGAGCGGTCGGGCATGGGGAAGTGCCGGCGCAGCCGCCGCGCGCGCCGCTCGGCCGCGAGCGCCAGCGCCAGGCGCGGCAGCACGATGAACAGCAGCGTTGTGGCGGCGTAAAGATGGATCCAGGGGGCGGCGTTCTCTCCCGCCCGATCCGCCGCCCAGCGGATCTGCTCCAGCCGGTCGGCGTCCGGCAGCGGGATGCCGGTCAGCAGCGAGGCCGGTCCGAGGACCACGCCGAGCAGGCTTTCGACCGCATGCGCGTCCAGGAAGGTGCTCTCCCAGCCCGCCAGGTAGGCGAAGGCCAGCCCGCGCAGGTACATCCCGGACACCGCGCCGACCGCCAGCGTCGCCGCGCACAGGTGCAGCAGCCGCGCGGCCTGCGCCGCCGCCAGGGGCGCGGAGAAGGCCGCCCAGTCCCGGGCGAAGAGCGCCAGCCCCCGGGACAGGGCGGCATCCGCGCCGGCCGGCCTGCGGCCGCCGCCCGCCGAGGGTTGCAGCAACCAGGCCGCGAAGCGCCGCAGCGGGTGGGCGTGCGCCGCCGCGGCGGCGGGCGGACGCGCCGCGCGCAGCGCCAGCAGCGCATAGACGGCCAGGTTCCAGGCGAGCATGCCGAGCAGCGGAAACGCCAGGATGTTGATCGCGCGCCCGGCGCCCATACCGCTGCCGGCTGCGCCGAGCACCAGGACCGCGGCGGGCAGCAGGGCGAACACCCAGGTCCGAGTGCCGGATGCGCGCGAGAGCCCAGCCAGCGCCGGGTACCGCGGTTCAAGCCATTCGCGCGCAAGCCTGGCGCGGCGGACGAGGTAAGCCTCCTGCTCGGCGGACA
>DATMWM010000070.1:0-4195 GCA_035562535.1 Rhodocyclaceae bacterium
AAGCAGGTGGAACACGTGCGACAGCGCGATCACCGCGGCGATGAGGAGCAGGAAGATCACCACCGGGTGCGGCACCTTGTTGCCGACCCGCTCGATCGCATCCAGCATGCGCTGCATGCCCGTGCGGCTTGCTCGACTGGATTCGCTCATGCCGTAACTCGGGAGGGTAAGGTTCCGGCTATGCCGGAGAGCTCGACAGGGTTCGACCTGTCGACATGCCCGGCGTGAATTTCGGATCTCCGCCAGGAGAAGGGAAACTCACGACGAAAGAATACCAGAGCCTGCGCCGCCCGAGACAGGATTGCAGGCGCCCGGTCGAATGCCTGATTCCGTATAATGCCCCTTTCGCCGCGCAGGCGGCTGCGCACAGCGGCTCGCCGGATTCCGGGCGTAGCGTTCCGGCGTCGCGCCTCCTTGATCTTTGCTATCTACGGGAACTGGACCTTCTGATGCACTCTACATTCTCGGCCACCTGCAAGCGCACGCTGCACACTTTTCTCGCCTTGCTGCTCGTCCTGGGTCCCGCAGGTGCCACCTGCGCGCAGGATGGCGGCTGGCGGTCGTTCGTGTCCGTCTCGCCGGTGTTCGAGGAAGCCAACCTCGACGGCGGCGGCGACTTCAGCCTGGGCGCCGCGATTGTGCGCCTCGGCACCTCGACGGGCTTCGGCGACGGCAATCGGGCGGGCATCACAGTCAACTACGATTACTACGACTATTCGTTCGACAATCCGACAAGCTTCGGGGGCGTGGCGCCCTGGAGCATCCTGCAGCGCTACGGCTTCTCTGCGCCGCTCTCGTTCGCATTGCGGGACGGCTGGAGTGTCGGCATCGCCCCGTCGGTGGACTGGTTCCGTGAGAACGGCGCGAAGACCAGCGAGTCGCTGGTTTGGGGCGCGACGATCTCGGCGGTCAAGCGCTTCGCCGACGGCAACGTCCTCGGGCTGGGCGTCGCGGCGTTCGATGGTCTCGAGGAGACGGCTCTCTTTCCGTTTCCCGTGGTCGACTGGCGCATCGCCCCGCGATGGCGGCTCATCAACCCGCTCGCCGCAGGGCCCACTGGACCGGCGGGACTCGAACTCGATTACCTTTTCGACAGCGGCTGGACACTTGGGGCGGGGGCGGCCTGGCGCAAGGTGCGATACCGCCTGAGCGAGGAGGGGCCTGCGCCCAACGGTGTCGGGGAGATTTCGGGTGCGCCGATCTTCCTGCGCGCCTCTCGGGAGTTCGAGCGGATGTACACGCTGAACGTCTATGCCGGCGTGGTGGCGGCCGGGGAACTGCGGGTGGAGGATGCGGGCGGCAACCTGCTTCGCACGGACGACTTCGACATGTCACCGATCCTGGGCTTTAACATCACCGCCAGATTCTAGCTAACAAGGGGAGGCTCTCCGGCTTTGCCGGGCGAAATTCATGACTATGGAACAACGCAGCATTGAGGGGCGGCGCAGGGTGCTGCGGACTCCTGCCATTCTTGCCGCCGTGCTCGCGCTCGCAGCCTCCGGTGCACTCGCGGGGGAGATTCCGAGCATTGGCGGCTGCCGCTTGCGGCCGGGTACCCTGTGCGCCAGCGCCAACCTGCGCGGCGCGGATCTGAGCGGGATGGATCTCCGGCATGCCCAGTTCACGCGCTCGGTTCTAGAGGGCGCGAACCTGAGCGGAGCCAATCTGGACCGGTCCGACTTGAACGGCGTGGACGCGCGGGGCGCGAACCTGCAGGCGGCGTCGCTGCGCGGCGCCCGCGCCCGCGGCGCGCGCTTCGAAGACGCCAACCTGACCGGCGCGGTGCTCGAAAAGGCAACGCTGGAGAAGGCCCGCCTGAACGGCGCAAATCTGACCGGAGCCGACCTGAGCGGCGCCAACCTGGCGAACGCGCGCCTCGAAAACGCGCGGCTCGGCGGCGCCGACCTGCGCAAGGCCAAGCTGCGCACGGCCACGCTGCGGGGCGCATCCTTGGCGGGTGCCTGGCTGGACGGCGCGGACTTCACCGGCGCCGACCTCACCGATGCCGATCTCAGTGGGGCCAGCACCGATAATGCAGTCTTCACCCGGGCGCGAACGAGCGGCTGCAAAGGCTGCCCGTAGCAATCGACCCGCGCAGGGCGGCGCCGCTGCCGCGCGGAACAACTTCAAGAAAAACGGAGGCACCAAATGAGCAATTTCTGGGACATGATGTGGCTGATCGTTTCGACGTTTGTCTTCGTCGCCTACCTGATCGTGCTCTTCCAGGTGATCGTCGACCTGTTCCGCGACCCCGAGCTTGGCGGCTTCGCCAAGGCGGTCTGGATCATCGGCCTGATTCTCGTGCCTCTGCTGACCGCGATCGTCTACATCATCGCCCGGGGACCGGGCATGGCCGAGCGCCAGCGATCGGCGGTACAGCGGGCGAAGTCCGACACCGACGCCTATATCCGGGAAGTGGCCGGCAAATCGCCCGCCGACCAGATCGCTGCGGCGAAGGCCCTGCTCGACGCCGGTACGATCAACCAGGAAGAGTTCGCGAAACTCAAGGCCAAGGCGCTGGCCTGACCCCGGTGCCCATCCGTGCCCGCATGAGCGCCATGATCCCGCGCGCCTGCGGCGCTTACCCACTTCGACCTATGGATAAACGTATGTCCCGCCCGTTGCTCAGCGTCGTCACCACCACACTCGCCACCGTCCTGCTCATCGCACCCGGCGCCGGCCGCGCGCAGACTCTCGCGACGACGATCGCCGAGTGCGCGAACGTCGCCGCCGACAGCGAACGTCTCGCCTGTTACGACCGCGCGAGCGGCCGCAAGATGACCGCGGCGCCGGCCGAGGCGCCACCACCCGCCGAGGCCGCACGCGCCCAGGCGACACCCGCCGAAGCGAAACCCGTGGTCGCGGCGGCCGCCGCGCCCGCCTACGGGCACCCGCAGTCCGGCGTGTTTCCGCAGCCGAACCCGCCGGTCGCGAGTGCGACCGGCGCGCGCGGACCCGAGTCGCTCATCGATTCCGCCTGGGGTTTCGATCCGAACTCGCCGCGCTACACGATCAACTCGTACAACCAGAACTACCTGCTGTTCGCGCGCTACACCAGCCGCTTCAACAGCGCACCGTTCGTGCCCTTCTTCGAGGCGTTTGGCGAACCCGTTTCCGACGGCGACAAGGTTGAGGCCAAATTCCAGATCAGCGGCAAGGCGCGCGCATGGACGACCGACGACCGGCGCTGGGGCCTGTGGGTCGCCTACACGCAGCAGAGCCAGTGGCAGCTCTACAACTCGGACGTGTCGAAGCCGTTCCGCGACACCAACTACATGCCGGAGGCCCTCGTGAGCTGGCGTCCGGACGTCTACCTCGGCGGCGGCTTCCGCCTGGGCCTGCTGAATGCCGGCTACAACCACCAGTCGAACGGCCGCTCGGACCTGCTGTCGCGCAGCTGGGACCGCGTGTTTGTGGAAGCCGGCATCGAGCGCGGGAACTTCGCCCTGCTGGTAAAAGGCTGGCACGCATTCAATCTCGAGGACAACCCGGACATCACCGACTACTACGGCCACGGCAGCCTGACAGGCATCTACAAGTGGAACGGCCACAGCTTCAACCTGATGGCCCGCGGCAACGTGAGCGCCGGCAAGGGCGCCGCGCAGCTCACTTGGACCTCGCCGCCGCTGATCGGTCCGTTCCGCGCCTACGTGCAGGGGTTCGCCGGCTACGGCGAGAGCATGATCGACTACAACTGGAACCAGAAGACGATCGGCGTAGGCCTGTCGCTGAACGACCAGCTGTAGCGCCTTCGCGCAGAAGTCGCCCTTGGGCCGGCCGCCCGAGGGCGCGACCTGGCCGTAGTGGTCCACGGGGATTCGTCGGTCAGCAACGGGATCACGACGCCGCGCCGCCGGACTGCGGTGCGGCGTGACGTGCTGGCCGCCTTTCATACATCGCGATGACCTGCGCGCCCACCAGCAGCACGATGGCCGCCAGCTCGAAGCTCAGCAGCAGGGAAACGACCGTCCCGAACGATCCGTAGAGGACGCTCACCCGGGACAGCGTGGCGAAGAACCACGTGAGGATGTGCCGGGTGACCTCCCAGAGCAGCCCGGCGGCGATGCCGCCCAGCAGCGCGTGCCGCCACGCGAGACGCCCCGCCGGCATGACCATGTAGATCGAGGTCAGCAGCAGGATCTCGCCCCCCAGGCCGATCAGGTAGAGCAGCGCCGCCGCCATCGGGCCCAGCGAC
>DATMWM010000071.1:0-2889 GCA_035562535.1 Rhodocyclaceae bacterium
AGCGCCTGGCCGGGTTTCCAGTTCGACGACAGCCGCTGGGCCTCGGCGAGTTCCGCTGCGTTGAGCCTGAGATCGTCGCGCAGCGCCGCGGCCTGCTGCTCGCCCTTGGCGGCGGCCAGGTCGAGCCAGGCGTAGGCGAGCACCCCGTCCGCGGCGACCCCCTCGCCGGTGCCGTAGTGCCAGCCGAGCGCGCAACTGCAGCTCGGCTCGCCCTGCTCCGCAGCCTTCCGGTACCAGGCCACCGCGCCGGCCGGATCCCGGGGCACGCCTTCGCCCTGGCCGTACATCTTGCCGAGGTTGTACTGCGCGCCGGCGTTGCCCTGGTCGGCGGCCTTGCGCCACCAGCGGGCCGCCTCGGCCGGGTCCTTCGGCACGCCGTCGCCGAGCAGGTAGATCAGGCCCAGGTCGACCTGCGCGCCGGCGTGGCCCTGCTCGGCGGCCTTGCGGTACCAGCCGACCGCCTTGTCCACGTCCTTCGCCACGCCTTCGCCGTTGTAGTACATCACCCCCAGGCCGGACTGCGCGCCCGCCACGCCCTGATCGGCGGCCTTTCTGTACCACTCCAGCGCCTGCGCCGCGTCCTTGGGCACGCCCTCGCCCTTGTGGTACATCACGCCGAGGGCGAACTGCGCCGCCGGGTTGCCCTGTGCGGCCGCCTTCTGCAGCAGGTCGGCCGCCCTGGCCATGTCCCGGGACACGCCTTCGCCCTTGGCGTACGCGACCCCGAGGTTCGCCTGCGCGTTCGGATTGCCCTGCTCGGCGGCCTTTTGCCACCATTGCGCCGCGGCGGCCGGATCCCGGGGCACGCCTTCTCCCCGGTAGTGGAGCGTCCCGAGCTCGAACTGCGCCGCGGCGTCGCCCGCTTCCGCCCTGGGCGTCAGCTCCGCCAGCCTCGCCCGGGCCGGATCCTCGGCGGCGACCGGGGACCTGGCGGCCTCGGGTTCCGGGGCGCGATCCGAACAGCCGGCGGCGAAGACGGTGGCCAATGCGGCCGACAGCAGGGTTTGGCGAACGGGCATGAGCGGCTCCGGGACTGGCGGAAAGCCCGATTATCCTGCACCCGCCGACCGTCCGCGCGGCCCGTGCCGCGCCGGCCGGGTGACGATTCGCATTGACGCAGCGATACCGAAGGCATACACAGGGGCTGCTTTAACGGCCCGCTTCCCGCCCGGGAACGCGGAACGAGCAACCCGAAGCGAGGAGGTATCGAGATGAATGCGAAGCAAGGGTGCTGCGCCATCGCGGCGGCGGTGCTGGCCGCCGCGCCGCTGGGCGCCCTGGCCGCCGGCAAGCCGGACATCGGCCAGCGCGAATACATGAACAGTTGCGCGGTCTGCCACGGGGCGAATCTCAAGACCGGTGCGTACGTGGATTTCTGCAAGGTGACGCCGCCCGACCTGACGCAACTCGCGAAGAAGAACGGCGGCGTGTTCCCGTTCGAGCGGGTATACCGGATGATCGACGGCAGGGAGCCGCTCAAGGGGCACGGGACGCGCGAGATGCCGATCTGGGGACAGCGCTTCTCGGTCGAGGGCGCCTCGGCCTACGACGACTATCCCTTCGACGCGGAGGCGCTGGTGCGCGCCCGCATCCTGGCGCTGATCGACTACCTCAATCGCATGCAGGCCAAGTGAGCGCGCCCGCATCCGGCGCACGGGAGAGCCGATGAGCACCCTGAGCAAGATCGCGCTCGGCATGATGGGCCGGCTGCGTCCGGAGCCGCCGCGCGGCAACGCCGTGCCGGTGCTGACCCTGCCCGCCGCAGAACGCCGCGGCGGCCTACCGCTGATGGAGGCGATCGCGGCGCGCAGGTCCTCCCGCGAATTCGCCCCGGACGCGCTGCCCCTGCCGCTGCTGTCCAACCTGTTGTGGGCCGCCTGGGGCGTGAATCGCGCCGACGGCGGGCGCACCGCGCCCTCGGCGCTGAACGCACAGGAGGTGGACGTGTTCGTCGCCCTGCCGCAGGGCGCCTACCGTTACGAGGCCGCGGCGCACGAACTGCGGCTGGTGGCCGCAGCCGACCTGCGGCGCGTGACCGGCTACCAGGACTTCGTCGATCAGGCGCCGCTCGACCTGGTGTATGTGG
Organism: Rhodocyclaceae bacterium; assembly: GCA_035562535.1. Taxonomy (GTDB): domain Bacteria; phylum Pseudomonadota; class Gammaproteobacteria; order Burkholderiales; family Rhodocyclaceae; genus DATMWM01. The sequence continues at coordinate 2,087 of DATMWM010000071.1, forward strand.
CCGACCACGCCCGGCTGAGGATGGTGCCGGTGGAGCAGCGCACGGCCTACGCCTATGCCGCCGCCGGCGCGATCTCGCAGAACGTTTACCTGTTCGCCGCGGCGAACGGGCTGGCCACCGTGATCCGCGCCTGGATCGACCGCGCGGCGATCGCCGAGGCGCTGGGGCTCTCCCACGACCAGCAGGTGCTGCTGTCGCAGACCGTGGGCTGGCCCGCGGCGGGCGGCGGCTGAGCGGCGCGGGTCCGGCGATGAAAGGCGGCAGCCTGCTGATCGCCCTGCCGGACTGGTGCCGGGAGGTCGCCGCGCCCGGCGAGGCGTTCGAAAGCATGGAAGCCCGCATGGGGCTGGCGATCCGCCTGGCGCGCGAGAACGTGCTGTGCTGCAGCGGCGGACCCTTCGGGGCGGCGGTGTTCGAGCAGGCGAGCGGCCGGCTGGTCGGCGTGGGCGTCAACCTGGTCCAGCGGCTGCGCAATTCGGTGCTGCACGCCGAGACGGTGGCAGTGATGTTCGCCCAGGCGCGCGTCGGCGCATACACGCTGAACGCGCCCGGCCTGCCGGCCCACGAGATCCACACCTCCTGCGAGCCCTGCGCGATGTGCCTGGGCGCGCTGCTGTGGGCGGGCGTGCGCCGCATCGTCTGCGCGGCCTCGCGCGAGGACGCCGCGCGCATCGGCTTCGAGGAGGGGCCGGTCTTCCCGGCCTCGCTCGATTACCTGCGCAGCCGCTGGACCAGGTTGACGCCCACGCCGACCAGCCGGCCGCTCGCCTGCTCGAACACCGCCGCCCCGAAGGGTCCGCCGC
>DATMWM010000072.1:0-11268 GCA_035562535.1 Rhodocyclaceae bacterium
TCAGGTCGTCAGCCGCCGGTAGATGCCGCCGACCTTGAGCGGCAACTGCCGCACGTCGTCGATCACCACGTAGTGGGCCGCGCCGTAGAGGTGCGGCAGGTACTCGTGGCCGGCCTCGTCGATGGTGATGCAGAAGGGATGGATGCCGGCGCGGATGGCCTCCTGCAGCGCGCGCCGGGTGTCCTCGATGCCGTACTTACCGCGGTAGTTGTCGTGGTAGTCGTCCGGCTTGCCGTCGGAGAGCGTGACCAGCAGCCGGGTGCGCGCCTCCACGTCCTTGAGCACGCCGGTCAGGTGGCGCACCGCGAAGCCCATGCGGGTGTAGTCCTGCGGGCGGATGCCGCTGATGCGCGCGCGCACCGCCTCGCCGTAGGGCTCGTCGAAGCGCTTGATGCGGAACAGCTCGCAGCGCTTGCGGGTCATGCCGGAGAAACCGTAGATCGCGTAGCGGTCGCCGAGCGCCTCCAGCGCCTCGGCGAGCAGCAGCAGCGCCTCGCGCTCGGCGTCGTTGATCCAGCCCTTGGTCGAGCCGCTCATGTCCACCATGAAGGCCACGGCGATGTCGCGTTCGCTGCGGTGCATGCGCATGTACAGGCGCTCGCTCATCTCGCGGCCGAGGCGCGCCTCGGCGGTCGCCTCGACCAGGGCGTCGATGTCCACGTTGTCGCCCTGGGCCTGGCGCTTGAGCAGACGGTCCTCGTCGCGGATCGCCTCGAAGTTGCGGCGCAGCCGGCGCACCAGGCCGCCGTACTTGTGCAGCACGTCTGGCACGAAACCGTCGTACACCGGCGCCACGTCGCGCTCGCGCATCACGCACCAGGCCTTGCGGTAGTGCTGGCGGCCGAAGTCCCATTCCGGGTAGAACAGCGCGCCTTCCTCGTGGTAGGTGCCCTGCCAGACCTCGTCCGGGTCGCGGGACGCCTCGCCGTAGAAGCTTGGGTCGTACTCGCCCGGACCGGCAGCCACCAGGTATTCCGGCGGAATCTCGCCGAGGTCGAGCTGGATCGAGGTGAGCAGCTGCCGCACGTCCTCGGGCGGGGCCACCGGAACGTCGTCGAGCACCAGCTCGAAGTCGGCCAGGCCCTCGTGTTCGTCCTTCGCCTGCAGCGAGAAGCGCCGCCCCGCCGGCTGTGTCTGCGTGCGCTGCTGCGGTTCCTCCTCCTGGCGGGCCAGTTCGGCGAGCTTCACCCGCAGCCGGGCCTTCTCCTTGGCCACCCGCTCGGCGGCGCGCGCCGCCACCTCGTCCGGCCTGAGCTGCCCCTGGTAGCAGACGAACGCCGGGATCGGTCCCGTGTAGGCTTGCGCGAGCAGCCTCAGGCTGTCGCGCACCGTCGCCTCGGCCCGCCGGAGTTGGGCGGCATAGCCGTCCCAGCCTGCAGGCAGCGCGTCCTCGCCGAGCGCTTCCTTGAGCCGGCGCATCTCGCGCGCCAGACCCGGCAACTCCCGCGCGATGCACGCCTCCAGCCTGAGGTTTTCCAGCGCCTGGAAGCAGCGCAGCGCCCGCCCGGGCTCGGCGTAGGCGGTCAGTTCCGCCACCAGGTCCGGGCGGAAGCTGCCGTAGCGGGTCTGCGCCCAGAGCATCGCCACCTGCGACTTGCACAGGGCGAAGTTGTCCTCGTAGGCCTCGAACTCCGCGACCACCGCGGGCAGGAACAGCGTCTCGCTGTCGGTCCACGCGGCCTCGCCCTGCTCCAGCTTGAGCTTGCGTCCCGACAGCCCGCGGACGAAGGTCAGCAGGATGCCGGCGACATCTTCCAGCACCACGCCGGAGGCCCGCTCGTGGCGCGGGCGGGCGAATTCCTGCACGTCGCGCATGATCTTCAGCGCCGCCTGCAGGCCGACCCGGTCCAGGGCATCCATGGCGTTCAGCACCCAGGCGGCGATCACCCGCTTCTCGGTGCGCGCCAGGGCCGGCGGCGCGTTGCGCGCGAACATGTAGGCGATCTGCACGTGGGCGGCGACCGCGCGCTTGAGCCACTCCAGGACGAACTCCTGGTCCTCGCGCGGCAGGGCCACGATCGATTCGGCCAGGCCGTCGGTGCGGGTGCGGTTGAACTCGGCTTCGAGCAGTTCGTCGAGCAGGCGCTCGACTTCCGCTACGCTGAGCGCGGCACGTTCGGCCATCGTGCGGGCGGCCGGCCGGTCAGCCTCAGAACAGCGAGGCCGAGAGCTCCTGGATCGCCAGCAGCGTCTCGGACTCGTCGGTCAGCGCCTGGGCGATCGCGCCTTGGCAGGCGGCCACCGGCTCGACGCCGGAGGCGATCAGCTTCCCGGCATGCACCAGCAGCCGCGTGCTGGCGCCCTCGTCCAGGCCGTTGCCCTTGAGGTTGCGGGTCATCTGGGCGAACTTCACCAGCTGCTCGGCCACGCGCGGCTCGATGCCGGCCTCGCGCGCGACGATGCGCGCCTCCAGCTCCGGCGCCGGGTAGCCGAACTCCATGGCGACGAAGCGCTGGCGCGTGCTCTGCTTGAGCTCCTTGAGCACGCTCTGGTAGCCCGGGTTGTAGGAGATCACCAGCATGAAGTCGTCCGGCGCCCGCAGCAGCTCGCCGCGCTTCTCGATCGGCAGGATGCGCCGGGTGTCGGCCAGCGGATGGATCACCACCATCGTGTCCTTGCGCGCCTCGACGATCTCGTCCAGGTAGCAGATCGCCCCGGCGCGCACCGCCGCCGCCAGCGGCCCGTCCATCCAGACGGTCTGGCCGCCGACGATCAGGTAGCGGCCGACCAGGTCTGAGGCGGTCAGGTCGTCGTGGCAGGCCACGGTGACCAGCGGGCGCTTGAGCTTCCAGGCCATGTGCTCGACGAAGCGCGTCTTGCCGCAGCCGGTCGGACCCTTGAGCAGCACCGGCAGCCTGTTGGCATAGGCCGCGCCGAACAGGCCGACCTCGTTGCCCACCGGGTGGTAGTAGGGCTCCTCCTCGATCGCCGCGAGCTGCGGCGCCAGGGTGACGATGGCTTCTGCGGATTCCATGGCCTCAATCCGGGTCGTCGTAGTAGCCGTCGTCCTCGCGGCGCATGCGCTCGGCGGCCTCGCGCTCGATCTGGGCGTACTTCTCCTTGACCTTGGCCTGGCGCTCCTCGGCGGCCTCCTTCTTGAGCGGGATGGTCATCTCGCCGAACAGCACCTGCTTGAGGAAGCGGAAGGCGAAGAGCATGAGCTTGGTGTCGTCGGCGATCAGGGCCTCACGCTCCTCGCCCGGCAGGTCGAACAGGTCCTCGAAGGGCCCACTGCGGACGAACTCGCGGAAGGTGTCGACGTCGTAGCAGGCGGTGAAGAAGAGCTGGCGGCTGCGCACCGAGGGCTTGCCGATGGTCGGGCCGGAGGACTTCTTCTTGAGGACCAGTTGGCGCCAGCCGCGCGCCAGTTCGTCGTACTCCGGGAGACCCTGCTCCTTGCGGTATTCGTCGATGGTCAGGCTGCGCGGCTCGAAGTGGCCCTTGCAGTGCGGCTCGCTGACCAGCGCATAGGACTCGCGGTCGACGAACTCGTCCTGCCGGCGCATCGAGAGCAGGGCCACCGGGTAGTAGCGGCAGGCGGTCGGCCGGTCCTCGTAGACGCCGCAGCCTTCCTCCTTCATGAAGCGGCAGGCGGTGCCGCCGTCCACCGGCTTGAGCTTCACCCCGGCGATGCCGTCCTTCTCCAGCTCGTAGGGATGGGTGTATTCCGCCAGGAACTCGGTCGAGGTGATGCCCAGCCGCTTCTTCAGCCGCAGGATGTCGTAGGGCGTGAGCGAGATGTCGATGTTGCTGCAGCAGGCGTTCCAGCAGCTCACGCCGCGGTGGCAGCGGAACTGGATCACCTTGGCGCCGTCGAGCATCTGCGGCGCGACCGGCGAGCCCGGGAAAGGCGATTGTGTTTCCATGATACGACCTCGTGTGTACCCGCAGTGCGGGTGTTGCTCCCTGTTCTCGGAGCGGTTCCGTGCAGATGGTGGGCACCGGTGGTGGAATACGGCCGTTCCGGCCTATTCCACCCTACGGCCCTACGATTCGCGCCGCGACCGTAGGGTGGATTAGGGCCGCAGGCCCGTAATCCACCAGCTCGAATGCACCGAATAACCCGCTTCGACAACAGGGAATTCGAACTTCAAAGAAAAACCGGGCGCCTGTCGGCGCCCGGTCATCATAGCGAAACGCGCCGTCTGCTGCTCAGTGCGCGGCCGCCTTGAACAGCTTGGACTTGTCCACCAGATCCACGTGCTTGCGCTTGAACACGGTCCACTGCTTGGCCTTGCGGTCGTAGATCGAGTTCACGAAGCACTTCCAGTTCTGCTCGTCGACGAAGTTCTTGTCCATCCGGTAGTAGAAGCCCGGATAGCGCGACTCCTCGCGGAACTGGATATGCTTCATGTGGGCTTCGGCCGTCAGGATGCGGTGATAGTTTTCCCAGGCCCGCAGCAGCTCGTGCAGGTCCTTGGCACGCATCTTCAGGGCGTCTTCCTTGAGCATCTCCAGCTTCTCTTCCGCCACCTTCAGCATGTGCGCGTTGGTGGTGTAGTAGGTCGCCACGCCGGCCACGTACTCGTCCATGATCTTCTGCAGGCGGAACTGCAGCATCTTGGGCGTGATGTAGTGCGGGTTGACGTCGATGGCCGTGGTGTAGTTCTTGTGCTCCAGGAAGTTGCGCACCGGCTTGTAGATCTCGGCGACCAGTTCATCCACCGCGGTGTCGAGTTCCGGCTTCCAGTCCTTGTTGTCCAGCGCGTAGCGGATCATGGACTTGGAGGCGATGCGGCCTTCGGCGTGCGAGCCGGAGGAGAACTTGTGGCCGGAGGCGCCCACGCCGTCGCCGGCGGTGAACAGGCCCTTGACCGTGGTCATGGAGCGGTAGCCCCAGTTCCAGCCCTTCGGCAGGTGGGCCGGTGCGCCCGGCAGCTCTTCGGTGGTCGGCGCGCCGAGATCCTCGGGGCCGGACACCCAGATGCCGCAGCAGCCGGAGTGCGAGCCGAGCAGGTACGGCTCGGTGGGCATCAGCTCGGAGTTCTTCTTCTCCGGCTCGATGTTCTCGCCGACCCAGATGCCGCACTGGCCGATGCACATGTCGAGGAAGTCTTCCCATGCCTCAGCTTCGAGGTGCTTGACTTCTTTGGGCGTCAGGGTCTCGCGCAGCTTGGCCAGCGCGGTCACCGTGTCCATATAAATCGGGCCGCGGCCTTCCTTCATCTCCTTGAGCATCAGGTGATTGCGCAGGCAGGAGGCGGGCACGGCGGCCTGGCCGTAGGGGGGATAGTCGTCCAGCAGGGCCTTGTTCTTGACCATGTAGACTTCGCCCACGGCGTTGGTGGCCTGAGACTTGAACAGCAGGAACCAGGCGCCGACCGGGCCATAGCCGTCCTTGAAGCGGGCGGGCACGAAACGGTTTTCCATCATGGTCAGCTCGGCGCCGGCCTCGGCGGCCATGGCGTAGGTCGAACCGGCGTTCCACACCGGATACCAGGCGCGGCCCGTGCCTTCGCCCACCGAACGCGGACGGAAGATGTTCACGCAGCCGCCGGCGGCCAGCAGGATGGCCTTGGCCTTGAATACGTAGACCGTGTTCTCGCGGGTCGAGAAGCCGACCGCACCGGCAACGCGCGACGGGTCGTTCTTGTCGTTGACCAGCTTGACGATGAACACGCGCTCCTGGATGCGCGACAGGCCGAGCGCCTTCTTGGCGGCCTCGGCGACGATCCACTTGTAGGATTCGCCGTTGATCATGATCTGCCACTTGCCCGAACGCACCGGCTTGCCGCCGTCCTTCAGCGCGGGCAGGCCCTCGCGCAGCGACTCGGCGCCGTCGTGACGCACGCCCTCGGCGTCGGTCTTCCAGATCGGCAGGCCCCATTCCTCGAACAGGTGCACCGAGTCATCGACGTGGCGGCCCAGGTCGTAGGCCAGGTCGTCGCGGGTGATGCCCATCAGGTCGTTGGAGACCATGCGGGCGTAGTCGGCGGGATCCTGCTCGGTGCCGATGTAGGTGTTGATGGCCGACAGGCCCTGGGCGACCGCGCCGGAGCGGTCCATCGCGGCCTTGTCCACCAGCTTGATCTTGAGGTCCGTGCCGGTCTCGGCCTTGACGGCCTCGGTCCAGCGCATCATTTCGTAGGCGGCGCCGCAGCAGGCCATGCCGCCGCCGATCAACAGAATGTCTACCTCTTCCTGAACGACTTCAGGGTTTTCGAAGGTTCCAGCCATGGTTCGATTCACCTATTCAGATCTGTACAACCGGCTCGCGCCGGACGCTTGACTCCAGCCTGGCCGCGGCTCACTTCACGCGGATCAGCTCATCCTTCTTGCCGGCGCGGTAGCCGCCCATCACGCCGCCGTTGTCGGCGCCGGTGAAGAACCCGGTCTTGCCGATGTCGGCCATCTTGGGCATGGGCTTGCCGGTGTACGGCTCGATCGAGCCTTCCGCCGTCGTGCGGATCGGGAACTTGAAGCGCTTCATCGTCCCGTTGCGGAACTTGATCGTCCACATGATCGCGTCGGAACCGCGCAGCGGCTGCACCGAACCGCCCAGCGGCACGATGTCGGCGTAATGGCGGCACTCGATGGCCTGCTGCGGGCAGATCTTCACACAGGAGTAGCACTCCCAGCACTGCTCCGGCTCCTGGTTGAAAGCCTTCATGGCATGGCCGGTTTCGGAACCGTCCTTGTCCAGTTTCATCAGGTCGTGCGGGCAGATATACATGCAAGCTGTCTTGTCCTGACCCTTGCAGCCGTCGCACTTGTCGGTACGTACAAATGTTGGCATGAGGCTTCCTCCATCTTTAGAAAAAAGCCGGCGCGCATCGCGCCGGCATGCGGTGAAACGTTCGGATTGCTGCTCAGCGGGCCGAATGGCCCTTCAACTCAACCTTGACGTTCTGCTCGGCGGTCAGGCCGGCATAGTACTTCTGCAGCACCTGCGCCACCTCGGGTCGGCTGAACTCGACCGGCAACGGCTGGCCCTCGGAGAGCATCGAGCGCACCTTGGTGCCGGAGAGCAGGATGCGGTCGTCCTTGGTGTGCGGGCAGGTGCGCTGCGAGCACATGCCACCGCACTTCTTGCACCAGAAGGTCCAGTCGATGTTCATGTTGACCGTTTCGAGCGAACCCTTCGGGATGTGGTCGAATATCTTCTGCGCGTCGAAGGGGCCGTAGTAGTCGCCGACGCCGGCATGGTCGCGGCCGACGATCAGGTGCGAGCAGCCGTAGTTCTGGCGGAACAGGGCGTGCAGCAGCGCCTCGCGCGGTCCGGCGTAGCGCATGTCGAGCGGGTAGCCGGCCTGGATCACGGTGTTCGGTGCGAAGTAATTCTGCACCAGCACGCCGATCGCCTCGGAGCGGACCTCGGCGGGAATGTCGCCCGGCTTCAGGTTGCCCAGCAGCGAGTGGACCAGCACACCGTCCATGGTCTCGATGGCGATCTTGGCCAGGTACTCGTGCGAGCGGTGCATCGGATTGCGCGTCTGGAACGCCGCGACGCGCGTCCAGCCGAGTTCATGGAACTTGGCGCGGGTCTGCGCCGGGGTCATGAACTGCTCGCCGTACTTCTCGGCGAAGCCGCCGGTCGACAGCACCTTGATCGGGCCGGCGAGGTTCACGTCGCCCTGCTCCATCACCATCTTGACGCCGGGGTGCTCCAGGTCGGTGGTCTTGAACACCATGGCGCACTCGTGCGCCTTGTCGATCGAATACTTCTCGGTCACCAGCATGGTGGCCAGGATGGCGCCGTCGTCGGGGTCCACCAGGGCAATATCGGCGCCGGTCTTGATGCCGTCGGCGGTGGCCTTGTCGGTGGAAAGGGTGATCGGGATCGGCCAGAACAGGCCGTTGGCCATCTTCATGCCGTCGCACACGCCCTGCCAGTCGGTGTGCGTCATGAAGCCTTCCAGCGGGGTGAAGCCGCCGATGCCGAGCATGATGATGTCGCCCTTCTCGCGCGAGCTGACTCGCAGCTTGGGCAACGCGGCAGCGCGGGCCTTCTCGGCCTCGAGCTGTTTTCCTTCCAGGAGCAGGGGCAGCAGTTCGCCACCACCATGCGGATTGACCAGCGCCATCTCCTCGATTCCTCCCTGTTTTGCCAGGCTGTAATTGAAAGCGCGGCAAAACTATCACGGGAGCGCGCTGCGGATAATCGTTTTATTTTATTCGCTAATCAGGTGCGCGGATTTATTGACCTAGGTCAACCGAAGACCCGGAAAACCGTCACGGAATCGATCTATTCTCGCTTGTTCTTCGCCTCCTCGGCCTGCGCCGCGCGCAGCTCCCGCAGGCGCGCGTCGACCGCGGAGTTTTCGTAGAAATCGGCGTCGCCGGCCTTCTGGGCGATTTGAAGCTGCTCGATCGCGCCGGAGAGCTGTCCCTGGATCGCATACACCTCGGCGCGCGAGCGGTGCTGCAGCGCCCGCTTGCCCATCGCCGCATAGGATCGGGCCTGCAACTCCCACAGCCGGGGATCGTCGGGGAAGGCCCGCAGTTCCGCGCCGGCGACCTGCTGCGCCTCCGGCGCCCGCCCGGCCGCCAGCAGCGCCTCGGCCTGTCCGTAGATCAGGGCCCGCTCCCGGGGGTAGCGCTGGCGCGCCTCCCGATAGACCTTGACCGCCCCCGCGGCGTCGCCCTGCGCCAGCCGCAGCTCGCCGGCGAGATTCTCGACCATCGGCGAGGCTGCGGCCAATCGCCGCAGCGCCGCAAGCTCCTGGTCCGCAGCCGGGTAGTCCTTGGCGCGCAGGTAGGCCCGCGCCAGGCCGTAGCGGGCGGCGGCCTCGGACGCGTATTTCCTGTCGCGCACCACGGCCTGCAGATCGGCCACCGCCTCCGCCGGCGTGCCCTGTTCGGCCCGCAGCTTGGCCCGCACGAGCTGGAAGGACAGCGAGTCGGGCACCTGGCGGTAGGGCTTCTGCTCGGCGCGGTTGTCCATGTCCGAGATCCGCTCGGTGGTCAGCGGGTGGGTGCGCAGGTAGGCCGGGGCGTTGTTCTCGTAGAGCCGGCCGAACTGCTGCAGGCGCCCGAAAAACGCCGCCATGCCGCGCACGTCGTAACCGGCCTCGTCCAGCGTCTGCATGCCGATCCGGTCGGCCTCCCGCTCGAAGTCCCGGGTGTAGTTGAGCTGCGACTGGATTCCCACTGCCTGTCCGGCGGCCGCCGCGGCCTGGCCGACCTGGCTGTTGCTGCGGGCGGCCAGGATGGCCACGACGATCGCTGCCAGCGAGGTGAGGCTCGCCGTCTTCTGCTGCCCGACCAGCCGCGCGATGTGCCGCTGGGTGACGTGCGCGATCTCGTGGGCCAGCACGCCGGCCAGTTCCGACTCGTTCTGGGCCGCCAGGATCAGGCCGGTATGCACGCCGATGAAGCCGCCCGGCATGGCGAAGGCGTTCAGGGTGGGGTCGCGCACGGCGAAGAACTCGAACTCCGGCCGCGGCCCCGGCGCCTGGGCGGCCAGCCGGCCGCCGAGATCGCTCAGGTACGCCTGGATCTCCGCATCGCCGACGTAGGCGGGGTCCCGGTAGCGGATCTCGCGCATCACCGACTCGCCGAACTTGCGTTCCATCTGGGGCGACAGGTCGGAGAAAGACGAATCGCCCAGGTCGGGCAGGCCTTCGGCCCAGACCGGGGAGATGGCAACCAGACAGGCCAGCAACAGGGGTTTCCAGTTCATCTGTCTATGATAACTGCCGGGCGGGCTAGAATTGCCCGCAGCGGATGGCTGGCGACGGCGCCAGCCGCCCGCATGGAAAACCCCTTCGACAACACAGGAATAGGCCCGGTTCCGTCATGACATCGCCGCTGACCCATTTCGACGCATCCGGCGCGGCCCACATGGTGGACGTGGCCGACAAGCCCGAGACCCGTCGCGTCGCCCGCGCCGCGGGCCTGATCCGGATGCGGCCGGAGACGCTGGAACTCATACAGGCGGGAACGGCCCGGAAGGGCGACGTCCTGGGCGTGGCGCGCATCGCCGCGATCCAGGCGGCCAAGCGCACTTCTGCGTTGATCCCGCTGTGCCATCCGCTGCCGCTGACCCGGGTCGGCGTGGAGTTCGCCCTGGATGCGGCGGACGCCTGCGTATCGATCGAGGTGACCGCCGAGACCGTGGGACGCACTGGCGTCGAGATGGAAGCGCTGACCGCGGCCGCCGTCGGCCTGCTGACGATCTACGACATGTGCAAGGCCGCGGACCGCGGCATGCGCATCGAGCAGGTGCGGCTGCTGGAGAAATCCGGCGGCAAGTCCGGACACTGGACCGCCGGGACCGCGCCCGCGGCCGACGAAGGATCGGACCCGCGCTGACGCCGGGGCGGGACCGGCCGCACGGCGCGGCCAACGAGCGTTTCAGTCCTTCCTAATATACTGATCTCGCTCGCGGTTTTTTTCTCCCGTCCAATGCGTAAGGATGACGTAAGGCGTATGATTTCGCCGCGGTCGAACCGACCCGCAACATTCTTGACTTCCGAGTCATCCGATGGAGATAAACGTATGGATAAACTGAGGAGGATGCTGCTCAAGGGCACCGGCGCGAGCGGCGCGCTGGCGGCGGCGCTGGCGGCGGGCGTGCTCAAGCCCGGCCAGGTCTTCGCGGCCGATTGGAACAAGGCGGCCTTCGACGCCAAGGACATCGACGGCGCGCTCAAGGGCGCCGGCGTGTCCGGCGCGGCCGACAGCAAGGACGTGACCATCAAGGCGCCGGACATCGCCGAGAACGGCGCGGTCGTGCCGATCGAGGTGGCCAGCAACGTGCCGAAGACCCAGCAGATCATGGTGTTCATCGAGAAGAACCCGACCCCGCTGGCGGCGTCGTTCGACCTGCAGAACGGGACCGAGCCCTCGGTGTCGCTGCGGGTCAAGATGGGCCAGACCTCGAACATCAAGGTCGTGGCCAAGGCGGACGGCAAGTTCTACACGACCGCCAAGGAAGTGAAGGTCACGATCGGCGGCTGCGGCGGCTGAGCGGCTCCGGACAACGATTAGAGCGAGGAATTCGATATGGCAGATCCGATGAAGATTCGCGCCACCGTTCAGGGTGACGTGGCGGAGATCCGCGTCCTGGTCAACCACGCGATGGAAACCGGCCAGCGCAAGGACGCCAAGACCGGCGAACTGGTCCCGGCGCATTTCATCCAGAGCCTGGTGGCCAAGCTCGGCGACAAGACGGTGCTCGACGCGCAGATCGGGCCCTCCGTGTCCCGCAACCCGGTCTTCGGCTTCAAGGTCAAGGGTGCCAAGGCGGGCGAGAAGGTGGTGATCACCTGGAAGGACAACAAGGGCGACACCCGCACCGACGAAGCCACCATCAGCGCAGGCTGA
>DATMWM010000073.1:0-2263 GCA_035562535.1 Rhodocyclaceae bacterium
GTTCTCCAGCGGGAACTTGGCATCCACGGCGACCAGGCCGGTCGGTTCGGGCAGCTTCAGCACGCAGTCGGCCCGCGTGCCGTTCGGCAGCGTGTACTGGAACTCGAAGCCGCCGGGCGGCAGGGCGTTGCGAACCAGCGCTTCGAGCTGCACCTCGCCGAAGGCGCCGCGGGCCTTCTTGTCGCCGAGCAGTTCCTGCAGCCCCACGACGTTCGTCGTCAGGCCGTCGATCTTCTTCTGCGCCTCGTCGATGGTTGCAAGTCTGGCCATGACGTTGGCGAAGGTCTCATTGGTGCGCGCGAAGCCGCTGTCCAGCCGCTCGCGCACCTGTCCGCCGATCGCCTCCAGCCGCTCGTTGACCGTGCGGGTCAGCGCCTCGATGCTCGATGAAATCTGAACCGACGACTGGGCGATCCCCGACTGCAGCAGCGCCCGGTCGGCGCGCGCGTGCTCGCCCAGCGTGGTGAGCGTCTGCTCCAGGATGTCCTTGCGCAGCCGGTCCTGGCGTTCCTGCAGCCCGGTGGTCAGCGACTGCAGCCGCGAGGCGGTCTCCTCGCGCTGGCTGCCGAGCGCGGACTGCAAAGCGAGATGCAGCCGCTGCATCGCCTCGCGCGAGTCCCTGAGTTCATTCACGAGCGCCTGCCGCAACCGCTCGGTCGTCTCCGCGCCCTGGTGCCCCAGCCGATCGGCCTGCTGCGCCAGTCCGCCGTGCAGGTCGTTCAGCATCGCCCGATGCTGCTCGGCGAGCTGCTGTTCCAGCCGTGCCGCCGCCCGCCGTGCGGCCACCGCCTGCCAGAGCAGCACGCACAGTATCAGGGCCAGCGCGACCGCGGCGTAGAGTGCGAGGCGGGTCTCGTCCATCCGGCGAGTATAGCCGCCGGATGGCTCAGTACGTGAGCCAGCGTCGCCGGCCCGATCCTCAGCCCAGCGCCCGCAGGCTTTGCAGCGCCGGGATGCGCAGCGCGCGGAAGGTGCCGAGATAGCCGGCCAGCATCACGCCGGCGATGCCGCCGACCAGGCCGACCAGCGGGACGGTCAGGTTGGGTTCCAGCGGCAGGCGGAAGACGAAGTGCGCCAGGGCGTAGCCGATCGCGCTCGCGCCGAGGCCGCCGAGCAGGCCGGCGGTGGCGCCGAGCACGGCGAACTCGGCGAGCAGCGCCGATCTCAACTGCCGGTTGCGCGCCCCCAGGGTACGCATCACCGCCAGCTCGTACTGGCGCTCGTCGTGGGTCGCTTCCAGCGCGGCGAACAGCACGACGGCGCCGGCCAGCAGGGCGAACAGGAAGACGAACTGCACCGCCCCGGCGAGCTGCTCGATCACGGTGCTCACCTGGCGCAGCACGCCGGCGACGTCGATCACCGTCAGGTTCGGGAAGGCCGCGACCAGCTCGTTGACCGCGCCCGCCTGCTCCGGCTTGAGGTTGAAGCTGGTGATGTAGCTGGCGGGAAAGTCGTCGAGCACGCCGGGCGGGGCGACCACGAAGAAGTTCACCCGCATCGAGTCCCAGTCCAGCTTGCGCAGGCTGGTGATGCGCGCCTCGACCCGGTTGCCGGCGATCTCGAAGGCGAGCAGGTCGTCGAGCTTGAGCCCCAGGGTCTCCGCCAGACCCTGCTCCACCGAGAACATCGGCTCGCCGCGCCCGCCCGCCGCGAACCAGGCGCCCTCGACCACCCGGTTGCCCTCGGGCAGACTGGCCATGTACGAGAGGTTGAACTCGCGTTCCACCAGCCGCCGCGCCCGGTCCTCCGAGTAGTTCTCCGCGCCCACCGGCGCGCCGTTCACCGCCACCAGCCGGCCGCGCACCATCGGCAGCAGTTCCGGCACCGGCAGCCCCTTCTCGGCGAAGAACCGGCGCATCGGCTCCACCTGGTCCGGCTGGATGTTGATGACGAAGCGGTTCGGCGCGTCCGGCGGCACGGTCGCGCGCCAGTTGGCCATCAGTTCGTTGCGGGTGAGCGTGAGCAGCAGCAGCGCGGTGATGCCGATGCCCAGGGCCACCGCCTGCACCAGGCTGCCGCCCAGCCTGCGCTGCAGCGAGGCCACCCCGTGGCGCCAGCCCGCGCCGCCAGCGCTGCGCACCCGCCCGGCGCCGGCCAGGACCAGCCGCGCGGCCAAGGCGTAGAAGCCGAGCGCGCCGGCGAAACCGCCGAGCACCGCGGCCCCGAGCCGCAGGTCGGCCGCCATCCAGAACATCAGCGCCGCCAGCGTCGCCGCGCCGATAGCGTAACTCGCCGCCGTGCCCGAGCCCGTCCCGCCCCACTC
>DATMWM010000074.1:0-2782 GCA_035562535.1 Rhodocyclaceae bacterium
GCTGCAGGCCGAGCAGGACCGCTCGGAGCGGCTGCTGCTGAACATCCTGCCCGGCCCGGTGGCGGAGCGGCTGAAGAACAGCAGCCAGACCATCGCCGACGGCTTCGCAGACGTGACCGTGATGTTCGCGGACATCGTGAACTTCACCCAGGTTGCGGAAGGCATGTCGCCGAACCAGGTCTTCACCATGCTGAACCGGATCTTCTCCTCGTTCGACGAACTGGCCGAGCGCTTCGGCCTGGAGAAGATCAAGACCATCGGCGACGCCTACATGGTGGCCGGCGGGCTGAACCAGGAGGCGAACGACTACTGCGTCGCAATCGCCGACATGGCGCTCGCCATGCGCGAGCTGCTGCACGAGGACTTCACCGTGAATGCGGCCCGCCTGGAGATCCGCATCGGCATCGGCACCGGGCCGGTAGTGGCCGGCGTGGTCGGCAAGAAGAAATTCATCTACGACCTGTGGGGCGACACGGTCAATATCGCCAGCCGGATCACCGCAGAGGGCGCGCCCGGCGCGATCCAGGTGGATGCCACCACCTACCGCCGGCTGCGGGACGCCTTCCGCTTCGACGAGCCGCAGACCATCTACCTGAAGGGCAAGGGGAATACCCAGATCTACCGGCTCGCCGGACGCATCGAGGCAGGCGACCGGCCAGACGCCGCGTTCAGCCCCGCGGCGGCGGCGGCCGGGCGAGGCTGAAGCACACCTGGCCCGGTTCGTTGGCCGCGACCTGCAGCCGATAGCCGAGCCATTCGGCTTCGCGGGCCAGTTGGTACAGGCCAACGCCGAGCCCGGTCGCCGAGACCACCGGCGCGCGCAGCAGATCCCCCGCCACGTCCGGCGGAATCTGCGTACCGCTGTCGCAGACCATGAGAGCCGGGCCGGCGGTCAGGTCGAAGGTCACGCTCACCTCGACTGCGCGGTCGAGCGCCTTCTTGCTCATGGCGTTCTGGACGAGGTTTTCGATGGCGCCGTTGAACAATTCCAGGGGGACGCCGACGTCCTCGCGCAGACCGATGGCGAACAGGCGCAGATCCATGCCCTGGAAGCGCTGCAGGATGCCCCGCCACCACTGGCCGGCCGGCATCTGCTGAACATCCGCGGTCCCGGGTGCCTTGAGCTTGTCCAGCGTGTGCTGCAGGCGCTGGGTGATCGCCGGCAACTGGCGGCGCAGCAGCGCCTGGAAGCGCTCGCTGCTCTCCGGGCCCTCCTCGTTGGCGGCGAAACACAGGCCGTTCAGGGACTGGAGCAGGTTCTTGACGTCGTGAGTCAGGCGCGCCCCGGTTTCGTGGATGGCCTGAAGGTAGCTCAACTGCTGGACCTGCCGCTCGCGCACCTTCGCCAGGTGGAATTCGCCCATCACCTGGGTCACCAGGTGCAGGTGCCAGACCACCGCCGGACCGAGATTGCCGCGCGTCGCCAGGGACAGGCTGAGTTCGCCGTGGCGGAAATCGTAGCGCCGCTCGGCCGCCGTGCCCCAGTCGTCGGACAGTTCGCCGAAGCGCCAGCGGCCGCCGACCACGCCCGGGAAGCGCTGCAGGCTCCGGCACGCGCGTTCCAGGAAGACGGTCGGGTCCGGCTCGGTCTCGGACAGTTCCGTGAGCGCCTGCAGCCACTCCTGGAAGGGCAGCCCGACCGACAGCACGTAACGCGAGAACACCAGCCCGACGCCGCCGAAACCCGCCCGGGGATTCCAGGCCCAGGCAAGCAGGAACAAGGCGCCGGACATGCCGATCAGGGTGTAGATCACCGACTCGACGTAGCCGCGATCGCTGAGCAGCATGATCGCCAGCGTGCCCAACACGAGCACCGCCAGCAGCAGCACCACGAAGGCGCTATAGACGAAGTCGATCACCTCGGCCCGGTCGGGCGACTCGGCATCGTCCCGGGGCAGCAGGAACATCACGCCGAACAGCGCCGGCATGCCGGCGTGGGCGAGCAGGTCGATCGCCTCGGGCAGCACCAGCGGGCGCGGGACGATCCGCGGCGTCAGCAGCACCAGCAGCGCGGCGACCAGATAGGCCAGCGCCAGCAGGTAGAACAGGCGCGTCCCGCGCGCCTCGGGCAGGAACACCTTGCCGCCCACCACGCCCGCCAGCAGGATGACCCAGACGCTGAGCAGCCAGGGATTCGCCCAGTAGGCGCCGGCGGCGGTTACGCTCGCCACCAGCGCGAGTTCCACGCCGGACAGGTGCCGTTCGCCCTTGACGATCGGCTGCCAAAGCAGGAACAGGCCGACGTGCACCACCAGCAGGGTGCGGGCGATCGGGCTGGCGATGTCCTGCACCACCACCAGGTGCAGCGTCACCAGCGTGGCGAGCAGCAGCCAGCGCCGCCTGCGTTCTATGAATTCGAGGTAGCTCTCCAGCGCCTTCATCGTAGCGTGCCTGGCGGGATGTCGGTCCCGCTGCCGTAAAATGCGGCGCTCAGCATCGGCGGCGCGCCGCCTGCGGCCCGTGATCCAGATCACATCGCCGACGAGATTCGAACGCCGCTGTCGAAAAATGGACAGCGCACGGCCCGGAAAGCCGAAATCCGGGCCGGATCAGGCCCATAAAGCGTGGCATGGAACATGCTGTGGAGAACCGGGCAGCCATTTTACCGAGACAACGCCATGCGCAAGAGCCAAGCCGGATTCACCCTGGTCGAGATCGCAATCGTACTGGTCATCATCGGCCTGCTGCTGGGCGGCGTGCTGAAGGGCCAGGAACTGATCAACAGCGCGAAGGTGAAGAACTTCGCGCAGGACTTCAGGACCATTCCGCTGTTCATCTACGG
>DATMWM010000075.1:0-2878 GCA_035562535.1 Rhodocyclaceae bacterium
GCTGCAGGATCTGGTAGAGCGGATAGGGCTCCCTGTAGAGCAGGAGCACGATCTCCTGGCCTGGGCCGATCTCGTCAAGCGCCGCCAGGGTCAGCTCCATCGGCTCCGGCGGGAGCAGCCCGCGCGCGTCGATGGTCCGCAGGATGTCGGTCATTTGAGCGTTCCCCGCGGACCGGGCTCAGGCGACCCCGGACGCCTCAGTGGCGGTCTCGATCGCCTGCCGCAGCAGAGCTTCGACCTCGACATCGCCGGCCAGCGCCTGGTCGCACATCGGGTAGAGGATGTTCTCCTCCTTGAGGTTGTGCTGCTGCATCATGATCAGCAGCGTCTCCGCGTTGCCGGAGAAACCGACCGCGTCGCGCGCCGCCACGGTTGCCGCCATCTGGTCGAGCAGCGAACGCATCTGCGCGTGTTCCATCCTCATGACGCGGGTGGGGCCGGCGACAGACCCGGTGCGCCGCTCGAACCCGGGAAACAGGATCTCCTCTTCCGCGGCGAAGTGACCCTCGATCTCCCTGCGGAACCGGTCGAACGCAGCGCCGCAGCGGTTCCAGTCGCCCGCGCGCGCGGCCTCCTCCGCAGCGGCGAAGTCCTCGTCGCAGTGCTTGTGATGCTCGGCCAGACGGGCCGTCAATCCGCTCATATCCCCTCCTGCATGCTCTTCGGTTCGCAGCCATTGTCGATGGCCGGGACCGGCGGGCTCCTTGACGGCAGTCAAGCGGGATCGGCGCCAGCCGGGCCTGCGCCGGGGAGCCGACATCCATTCCGGCCGCCGGGCCGGGCTACAATCGTCCGATGGAACCGCCAGCCCGCGCCGCGAACGTCGCCGAGAACGGATTGCGGGACCGGCTTGCCGAACTGATCGCGGTCCTCGGCGAAGGCCTGATCGAACGCGACACGGCGCTGCGCCTGTGCCTGCTGGCCGCACTCGCGTCAGAACACGTCCTCCTGGTCGGCCCGCCGGGCACGGCCAAGAGCGAACTGGCGCGCCGCCTGCACCTCGCGTTCCGGGATGCGCGCTACTTCGAGCGCCTGCTCACCCGCTTCACCGTGCCCGAGGAACTGTTCGGGCCGCTGTCGATCGCGGCGCTCGAACAGGACCGCTACGAGCGCCAGACCGACGGCTTCCTGCCCACGGCGTCGATCGCCTTCATCGACGAGGTGTTCAAGGCGAACAGCGCCATCCTGAACGCCCTGCTGACGCTGCTGAACGAGCGCGAATTCGACAACGGCGCCGGGCGCGTCGCCGCGCCGCTGATCAGCGTGGTCGGCGCGAGCAACGAAGTCCCCGAGGACGAGGTCGTGGCGGCGTTCTACGACCGGTTCCTGGTGCGCATTCCCCTGGGCGCGGTCAGCCCCGGCGGTTTCGCCGCCCTGGCGCGGCTGCCGTTCGCCGGCGACCTGCGCGTCCCGGAACGGCTGCGCCTCGGCGGCGCGGAGCTGGAGACGATAGGCCGCGCGGTCGATGCGGTGCTCCTGCCCGAACCGATGCTCGATCTGCTCGGTGCCCTGCGCGAGCACCTCGCCGGGGCGCGCATCTACGTCTCGGACCGCCGCTGGCGCAAGATCGTCAAGCTGCTCAAGGTCGCTGCGCTCACCGACGGCCGCGACCGCGTCGGCATCTGGGATCTCTGGCTGCTCCAGTTCTGCGCCGGCCAGGACCGGGCCGAACAGGAGCAGGTGGCCCGCTGGTACGAAACCCGGCTGGGCGTGCATCGCGCCCTGCGCCCGCAGCGGATGGAGCAGGCCGTGGCCGCGCTCGAGGCCCAGCTCGACATCGAGGCGAACGCAAGCGATCTGTCCTACGACGACGCCGGCCGGCTTTCCTTCGGCGAAGCGGTCGGCGACCCGAAGGGCGGCGGCCAGGCGCCGCGCATGAGCTTCATGCAGACCCGGCGTTACGGTGCCACCCACGTCGCCGCCCGGGTCGGCCAGGTGCAAAACCTGGTCGACGCGATGGACGCGTACCTGGCCGACCTGGACGGCCTGCTGGCCGAGATCGCAACCACGCTGCCGCGGCACCTGTGGCTCGACCCCGCGTTCGCGCCGCGCGCGGCCGCCACCCTGCGCGAAACGCGCGCCGGTGTCGAGACCCTGCGCGAACGGGCGGTTGCGGCGCGCGAGGGTTTCGCCGCCCTGCCCCGGCTGGTGCCCGATCCGGGCCGGGTGCCCGAACCGGTCGCCACCTGAACCGGCATGCGTGCGCGCGGCGGCGGGTTCGACCCGGACGCGCTGGAAGCGCCGCTCGCGCCGCTCGACCGCCTGCCGCGCGGCCTGCGCATGCCGGCCGTGGTCAATAGCCTCGGCCGGCCGTTGCCGCGGCTGGCGGCCGTGGAAGAACTGCTGGACGCGCTGGACGCCGGCGCGGTGCCGGAGCGCTGGGCCTGGCCGGCCGGCCCGGCGCTGACGGCGTTCCGCGCATGCATCCTGGACCTGGCGCTGCCCGAAACCTGCCGGGGCCGGCCCTCGGTCGCCGAACTGGTGCTGCGCAGCGTGCTCTGGCACATCGACCGCATCCCCGACCTGATCGACCGCGGCCGCAGCCAGGCGGACGCGGTCGCGCATGCCGCCGAGGCCTTCGCCGCCGACTGGCGGCTGACCGGCGGAGAACTGGACGAACTGACTTTCGTGTTCGGCGAACTGGGCGAGTGTCTGGAGGCGGCCCAGTGGGACGCGGTCCGCGGACTGCTGCGCCAGGAGGGTTGGCAGGAGGTCCTGCGCATACGCCGCTTGCTGGAACGCCTGCCGGAACTGGCCGCCGTGCTACGCGCCCTCGGCCGCTCGCTGCCCACGGAGGCGCCCGACGAGTCCCGATCCAGCGAGGAGGCGTTGCCGGAATCCAACCCTGCGCCGGCCCGCCGCCAGCGTCAGGTGCAGG
>DATMWM010000076.1:0-8314 GCA_035562535.1 Rhodocyclaceae bacterium
GGCCCAGGGTGAGCACGGTCACCGGCAGCGTCAGCACCAGCAGGATCGGCTTGACGAAGGAATTGACCAGGCCGAGCACCAGTCCCGAGATCCACAGCGCGGCCGGGGAGTGGAAGGAGATCGCGCCTGGAAAGAGCACGCTCGCCACCCACAGCGACAGGGTATTGACCGCCCAGAGGACGACGAAGGGGACCAGCGAGCGCTGCGCTTCCATGTGCGGCTTCCTTTCGGGTCGGGCCATGCCTTCGGGCTAATCGGCCAGGATGGCCGGCAGGTCGGCCATCCGGTCGAACACCAGGTGCGCGCCGGCGCCGCGCAGCCGGTCCGCATGGCCGGGGCCGGCGTGGCCGCCGCCGGCGAAGCCGAGCGCCCGCATGCCGGCGGCGCGCGCCGCCTGGATGCCGGCCACGCTGTCCTCGACCACGGCGCAGGCCTCCGGCGCCGCGCCCATGCGCCGGGCGGCGAGCAGAAACAGGTCCGGCGCCGGCTTGCCGCGCTCGACCATCTCCGCGCTGAACACGTGCGGCTCGAAGAACCGCATCAGGCCGGTCACCCCGAGCGTGACCTGCATCTTCTGCGGGGCGCCGGAGGAGGCCACGCATTTCGGCAGGCGCAGTTCCCGCAGCATTTCGGTTACGCCCGGCATCGGCCGCAATCGCTCGCGGAATGCGGCGAAGTCGCGTTCGCGCAGCGTCTCGCGGAATCCCGCCGGCAGCGGCCGGCCCCAGTCGGCTTCGATCATCGCCAGCACGGCGCCCATGCTGATGCCGGTGTAGCGCTCGATGCACTGCTGCGCGGTGTGCGGGCAGCCGATTTCGGTGAGCGCTTCGGCGAGCACGCGGCTGGCGATCGGCTCGCTGTCGACCAGCACGCCGTCGCTGTCGAAGATGACCAGTTGCGTCTGCGGGTTCATCGGTGGATTCCGGGGCCGCCGAGGGGTGCCCCCTATAATGGCCGCCGATTATCCACCAGAGCAGGTCGAAAGGAGCATTCCATGTCGAGCGAGGTCGCCGGATTGAACGCCCGGTTCGCGGTTCCGGGCCGGGTCGAGTTTGCGCAGGGCCCGGGTGGGCTGACCGTCGCCCGGATCGCCGACGATCAGGCCGAGACGTTGGTTTCGCTGAGCGGCGGCCACGTCATGAGCTGGCAGCCGCGCGGCGAACGGCCGGTGCTCTGGCTGAGCGGGCACGCGAAGTTCGCGCCGGGCAAGTCGATCCGCGGCGGCGTGCCGGTGTGCTGGCCGTGGTTCGGGCCGCACGGAAGCGAAGCCGGATTTCCCGCGCACGGATTCGCCAGGACCGCGCCGTGGGCGGTCGAGCGCACCGAGGCGCTGCCCGCCGGCGGGACCCGGCTCGTGCTCGCCCTGCAGCAGCCCGAGGCCGCGCGCGCCTGGTGGCCGCACGCCTGCAGCCTGGAGTGCCGGATCGACGCCGGCCGCGAACTGCGCATCGAACTCGCCACCCGCAACCTGGGCGACCGGGCCTTCGCGATCGGCGAGGCGCTGCACACCTATTTCGCGGTGAGCGACGTGCGCGCGACGAAGATCCTCGGGCTTGACGGCTGCGGCTACCTCGACAAGGTGGACGGCGGCCGGCGCAAGCGGCAGTCCGGCCCGGTGGTCATCGGCGAGGAGGTGGATCGCGTTTACCTGGGTACCGAGGCGGAGTGCGCGATCGAGGATCCCGGTTTCGGGCGGCGCATCCGCATCCGCAAGTCAGGTAGCCGCTCCACCGTGGTCTGGAATCCGTGGGTGGCCAAGGCGGAGAAAATGGGCGATTTCGGGCCGGAGGGTCACCTGGGCATGGTCTGCGTGGAAAGCGGCAACGCGGCCGACGACGTCGTCGCCGTCGCGCCCGGCGCGCAGCACGTCCTGGCGGTGGTCTACTCGGTGGAGCCGCTGGAGGCCGCCTGAGCCGGCAGGCTTGACAGCTCGCGTTGCGGCGCTAGGCGGTTCGGCGTAACGTGATTTCTTCGGCGGGAGCCTTCGGCTCCGCTCAGGAATAGGAGGCGTGGCATGAACGGGCTTCGATGGTCATGCGCCGCGCTGGGGCTCGCTCTGGCGCTGGGCGCCGGGGCCGCCGCCGCCGGCGAGGGCAGGGATGCGCGATCCTGGGACCGCGGCTCGCGCCCGGCGGCGGCCGAGCGTGCGGCCGGCAAGGGCGTGCGCCTGATCAAGGTTCACCGCGGCGGCTATTACCGCGGCTTTTACCCGCGCAGTTCGGTGGTGATCTCCAGCTCGCTCTGGTGGCCGCTCGGTTACCCGTACTACGGCTGGCCGTACGCCGGCTGGCCCTATTACGGCTACGCCCCGCCGGTGACCGTCTTCGAGCCGGCGCCCGAGCCGGCGATCACCGCGCAGCCGCCGGCGCCGAGCTGGTACTACTGTCCGGAGTCCAAGGCCTACTATCCTTATGTCACCGAATGTCCGCGCGGCTGGGAGAACGTCCCCGCGACGCCGGCGGACAGGAAGTAGGAGCAACGCCATGCGCGCATTGATCGCCGCCCCCTTCCTGCTGCTGGCCGGCTGCGTGATCATCCCGGCCGGGCCGAGCGTGCGGGTGCTGCCCGGCCCGAACAAGCCCTTCGACGTCTTCGTGCGCGACGACGCCTACTGCCGGCAGTTCGCCGCCCAGCAGACCGGCATCGCCCCGACCCAGTCGGCGGCGGACAACGTGGCAGCCGGGGCGGCGGTGGGCACCGTCGTCGGCGCTGCGGCCGGCGCCCTGGTGGATGGCGGGCACGGCGCGGCGGTCGGCGCCGCCACCGGCCTGGTGGTCGGCACGGCTGCGGGTTCCAGCGGCGGCTACTATTCCTCGTACACCCTGCAGCGCCGTTACGACATCGCTTACCAGCAGTGCATGTACGCCTACGGCAACCAGGTGCCGGGCGCGCCCGCGCCCAGCGCTCCGCCGCCTCCGCCTCCGCCGCCGTCCCGGTAGGTCCGGAAGTTCAGCCGATTCCGCCCGCGCCGCCCCGCTGGCGCACCCGGGCGGCGGCTTCGCGGTCGTAACGCAGCTTGAGCAGCAGCACGGTGCAGGCGAGCACGAAGGTCACCAGGTTGGCGGCCACCACCGGCCAGGCGCGGATCATCAGCCCGTAGGCGATCCAGCAGGCCACCCCGGTCGTGAAGGCCGAATACATGCCGAGCGAGATGTCGCGCGCCGAGCGGGTGCGCCAGACGCGGATCACCTGGGGCAGGAAGGCGACGCTGGTGAGCACCGCCGCCAGCGCGCCGACGAGGTCCGCGTAGCCCATCCCGCGGCGCCGCCGTTCAGGCGCCGCCGGCGCCCGCGCTGCCCAGGCGGACCAGCGCGTATTCCATGCTGTCCGAGAGCGCCCGCCAGCTTGCCTCGATGATGTTGGCGCTCGCGCCCACCGTGGTCCAGCCCTCGCTGCCGCTCTGGAAATCGATCAGCACGCGGGTCGTGGCCGCGGTGCCGGTGGTGCTGTCCAGGATGCGCACCTTGTAGTCGGTCAGCCGCACCGTGCGCAGCACCGGATAGGCGCCGACCAGCGCCTCGAGCAGCGCGGTCCACAGCGCGTTCACAGGTCCCTTGCCCTCGGCGGCGGTGAACTTCACCGTCTCGCCGACCTTGATCTTCACCGTCGCCTCGGAGAGCAGGCCGCGCCCGTGGCGGTGCTCGGTGATGACGAAGTAGTCGAGAAGTTCGAAGGGGCGAACGTGGCCCGGTTCGAGGCGCCGGAACATCAGCTCGACGCTGGCCTCGGCCGCCTCGAAGGTGAAGCCCTCGTGCTCCAGGTGCTTGATCTGGCTCAGAACCCGCTGGGCCTGGTCGCGGTCGAGGTCGATGCCGCTCGCCTTGGCCTGGAAGACAATGTTGCCGCGGCCCGAAAGCTCGGAGGTGACCGAGCGCATGGTGTTGCCGACCAGCGCCGGTTCGATGTGCTGGTAGGTGTCGCTCGCCTTGAGCATCGCCGCCACGTGGATGCCGCCCTTGTGGGCGAAGGCGCTGTGGCCGACGTAGGGCTGGTGGTCGTCGTGCTTGAGGTTCGCCACCTCGGCGACGAAGCGCGACAGCGCGGACAGCTCCCTCAGCTTGTCCGGGGCGACGATCTCGTGGCCCATCTTGAGCTGCAGGTTCGGCAGCAGGGTCACCAGGTCGGCGTTGCCGACCCGCTCGCCATAACCGTTGATCGTGCCCTGGATCTGGGTGCAGCCGCTGCGCACCGCCGCCAGCGAATTGGCCACCGCGCAGCCGCTGTCGTTGTGGCAGTGCACGCCCAGCCTGGCGTCGATGCGCGCCGCCACCTCGCGGGTGATCTCCTCCACCTGCCAGGGCAGCTTGCCGCCGTTGGTCTCGCACAGGATCAGCCAGTCGGCGCCGGCTTTCGCCGCGGCATCCAGCACCGCCAGCGCATAGTCGCGGTTGGCGACGAAGCCGTCGTAGAAGTGCTCGGCGTCGAAGACCACCTCGCGGCCCATGGCCTTCATGTAGGCCACGCTCTCGCCGATCATCGCCAGGTTCTCTTCCAGCGTGGCGTCGAGCACATGGGTGACGTGGTAGTCCCAGCTCTTGCCCACCAGGGTGACCACCGGCGTGCCGGCGTCCAGCAGCGCCTTCAGGTTGCCGTCCTGCTCGCAGCGCGCGTGCTTGCGCCGCGTGCTGCCGAATGCCGCCAGGCGGCTGGCGCCGAGCTTCATCCGGTTGGCGCGGGCGAAGAAGTCGGCGTCCTTGGGATTCGAGCCGGGCCAGCCGCACTCGATGTAGTGCAGGCCGAAATCCGCCAGGCGGCGCGCGATGGTCAGCTTGTCCTCCACCGAGAGCGAGATGTCCTCGCGCTGGGAGCCGTCGCGCAGGGTGGTGTCGTAAAGGAATAGCCGGGTCATCGCATGCGGGGGAGTCTGGCGCCGAAGCCGGGCATTATCCCCAATTTGGCGGACGGCCCAAAGCGCGGCCGCGCCGGCGGGGCGGCTGCCCGATCACGGTCCGGCGAACAGACCCTGCCGCGCGAACACGGCGAGCAGGCGCTCCACGTTCGCCGCGACCTTGGCGGCAATGCGCGCGCCGCCGGTCTCGACCCGCAGTTCTCCGCTCTCGACCGCCGCGCTCATCGCGGCCGCGAGTTCCTCCACCCCACGGGAGCCGTCGAGCAGGCGGGCGAGCCGGCCGGCGAAGTCGTCCAGCGCGACCGTGCCGTGGCGCGCCGTGGCCAGATGGCCCAGATTCATCTCGGCTTGCGCCCGCGCCAAGGCGTTCAGCCTGGGGCGTGCCGGGACCCGCGTGTCGAAGCGCTCCGCCCTCGGACAGGCGCGCACCGCCTGGCGGGCGAACAGGCCGAAAAGCTCGCCGAACAGGTGACCGGCCTGGTCCGCGAACTGGCGCGCGCCGCTGGCGAGCAGGTGATGCTGTGCGGCGGCGGCCAGATCCGGGAAGGGCACGGCGTCCGGATAGGCCGCGGCGAGGTGCAGCAGCGCGGCTTTGGTCAGCGGATGGGACACCGCGTACGCCTCGCCGCCCAGCGCGACGAAGGCCTGGTCGCGCACCCGGCCGAGTTCCGGCTTCTTCGCCGGGGCGAGCAGGGCGCTGAAGGCGGAGCGCTCGAACTGCTCTAGGTCGAGTTCGCGATTCACCGCCCGTTCCGCGCGGCAGACCAGCGACTGGCGGAAATTGCGGTTGCGCACGAAGTCCAGGTACTGCTCCCGCTCCAGCGGGTCGGTCAGCGCCTCCAGCGCCTCTTCCGCCGCGGCGCCGGTCATCGAGGGAAAGGCCGTGGCCAGTTCCGCGTCGCACAGGTACTGCAGCCCGTGCCGCGCACAGTCGGCGGCGAAGTGGCTGAACAGGAAGGGCTGGTTCGTCTCCTCCAGGAACTCGTGGTAGAGGTAGCTCGGGTGCGCCTTGCGCAGCATGGCGATCTCGCCGCGCAGGTATCGGGCGCTCAGCGCGTCGAGCCCCTTGGTGGCGCGATCGAGCAGGTCGAAGAGCCCGTGGGCGGCGGCCAGCCGCGCGCGCGGCGTCGAGGCGTGGCGGCAGTGGTGCAGCAGCATGTCGCGCAGCATGCCGCGCATGCGCCAGCCCGGCAGCGCGTTGTAGCTAATGTAGGTCACGCCGTTCTCGCTCAGCAGTTCGCGGCACAGGACCAGGATGTGCTCCCGCACCGGTTCGGGCACCCAGGAATACACGCCGTGGGCGACGATGTAGTCGAAGCGCCCGAGTTCCGCGCCGACTTCGCCGATGTCGCCCTGGCGCACCTCGATGTTGGCCAGCCCCAGCCGCCGGATCAGCCCGCCGGCGGCCGCGACCTGGCCGGCCGAGCGCTCGATGCCGAGCACGCGCGTTCCGGGCCGGTAGTAGGCCAGCGGGACGATGTTGCCGCCGCCGGCGCAGCCGAGTTCCAGCACCGACGCGCCCGCCGGGTCCGCGGCGGCCACCCCGTGCAGGCGGGCCAGCGCCCACAGGTGGTCCGGATGGGTCTCGGCGAAGGGCGTGCTGTCGTAGGGGATCTCGTCGTAGCTGTCGGATGTCATCGGCGTGCCGGGGCGGTCGGGCGTTGCGCCGATTGTAGCCAGCCGGCGGTCGGCCGCGTGCCGCGGCTGTGCAATACTCCCGCCCCGTGAGATCCGCATCCTCGACGACGCGCAGGGCCGGCGATGGGCATTGAAGGTTCGATCGCGCTGGACATCCACTGGGACGGCGCCGCCATCCGGCGTGCCGTGGTGCGCTCCAGCCGACCGGTGACCGCCTGCCGCCTGCTCGAGGGAAAGGGCTGGCGGGACGCCGAGGCCATGGTGTCGATGCTTTTCGGCATCTGCGGCCGCGCCCAGACGGTCTGCGCCGCGGGCGCCCTCGAAGCCGCGCGCGGCGTCGAGCCCGATCCGGCGGTCAGGCTGCAGCGCGAACTGCGGCTCGCCGCCGAGTGCCTGCACGAGTACGCCTGGCGCATCCTGCTCGACCTGCCGCAGATGCTCGGCGAGGAAGCCGAAGCTGGCCGATTCGCCGCCCTGCGCCAGTCCTTGCGGCCCTTGTTCGAGCGGACGGACAGCGGCGAGCGCTGGTGGCATGCGCCGGCGGACGGGGCGGTGCTGGAGGGATGGCGCGCGGCCGCTGCGGGCCTTTCGCGGCAGCTCGATCAGGACGTATTCGGCATGCCGGCGTCCCGCTGGCTGGAACTGGACTACGGCGCGCCGCTGACCGCCTGGATCGAGGCAGGAACCACCCGCACCGCCGCGCTGCTCGGCCGGC
Source organism: Rhodocyclaceae bacterium (assembly GCA_035562535.1). GTDB lineage: Bacteria > Pseudomonadota > Gammaproteobacteria > Burkholderiales > Rhodocyclaceae > DATMWM01. Next base: position 7,203 of record DATMWM010000076.1, read on the forward strand.
TCTTGCCGCTAAGCCTCGGCCGGAGCGCCGTTCCACTCCTGCCCGTGCTGGACGTACGGAAACTGGCGGCCAGCCTCAGCCCGCAGATCGCGGGCGATGCGGGATTCGCGGCCGCGCCGACCTGGCGCGGCGCACCGGCCGAGACCGGCGCGCTTGCCCGCACTGCGGCGCATCCGCTGGTCGCCGGCGCCCTGCGGCAACTCGGCAACTCCGTAGCGGTTCGATTTCTCGCCCGGCTGGTCGAGCTGGCGATGCTGGACGCGCGGCTTGCGGCGCTGGGCCGCGGCGAAGTCCCGACCGAATGGACCGGCTCGTGCGCCGTTTCGCCCGGCGCCGGATTCGCCGCAACCGAGACCGCCCGCGGCACCCTGTTCCACCTCGCGCGCGTCGAGGGCGAGCGCGTCGCAGCCTACCGCATCGTCGCGCCGACCGAATGGAACTTCCACCCGGAGGGGGCGCTCGCGCGGGGCCTGGCCGGACATGCCGCCAAAACCCCCGGCGAAGCCGAGCGGGCGGCGCGGCTGCTCGCCCATGCGCTCGATCCCTGCGTCGGCTTCGATATCAAGGTGATCGCAGTCTAGTCGTCTCGCATCGCGCGGCATTGACTGCGGCCAGCAAACGGAAAACGCCCGGGTCCGCGCGTTCGAATGCGACGCCCACCCGCGTCACGCCCCCTCTCTGTCGTTGCCGGTATCCGTTTCCCGGTGTTGGTGTCCGGAAGCCGATTCGTACCTGTCGCATCTGGCACTGAGCTGGCGGGCAACTGCTCGGCCACTGCTGTCGTTCGCTGGCGCCGGAAGCTGCCGTTCGCGGATGGCGGCTTACCAAGTCCGCGATAGATCCTCCGACCCGTTTGCCGCCATCCAGCTTTCTCCGTAGCGTCCGGGAGAGTCGGCCCGGCGTGGGCTTGGCGCGGCGCAGGAGGCGCTCGTTGGCCTCGTCGAGGGCGCTCAAGGCGAGCTCGCTGGTCTCGCCTGTCCATGCGTTGGCGCAGGGCGCGCGACGAGGGAATGGCCGACAGCCCCAGGGCGGTGTGGAAGAACGCATCCCGCCGCAGGCTCTCGATGGCGTCGAAGTCGGACTTGGCCGTGCACAACAGGCCGACGTAGGCC
>DATMWM010000077.1:0-5285 GCA_035562535.1 Rhodocyclaceae bacterium
TTGATCGGCGAATAAGAACTCCGGACTGGCGGGGAGTTCCATGTCCGTGAGAATATAACAGGATTCTGATATTCACCGTTTCCGCCGAATCCATGCAAAACGCGCCGGGCCGGACCGATGCCGTCGAGGAGGTCAAGACGACCACCTGCTACATGTGCGCCTGCCGCTGCGGCATCCGGGTGCACCTTCGGGACGGCGAGGTGCGCTACATCGACGGCAACCCCGAGCACCCGCTCAACCAGGGCGTGATCTGCGCGAAGGGCTCCGCCGGCATCATGAAGCAGTACTCCCCGGCGCGCCTGACCCGGCCGCTGCTGCGCAAGCAGGGCGCCCAGCGCGGTGCCGGGGAGTTCGAACCGATCTCCTGGGAACAGGCATTCTCGCTGCTCGCCGAGCGGCTGGCGAAGATCCGTTCCTCGGACCCGAAGAAGTTCGCGCTGTTCACCGGCCGCGACCAGATGCAGGCCTTGACCGGACTGTTCGCCAAGCAGTTCGGCACGCCGAACTACGCCGCCCACGGCGGCTTCTGCTCGGTCAACATGGCCGCCGGCATGATCTACACGATCGGCGGGTCGTTCTGGGAGTTCGGCGGCCCGGACCTGGACCGGGCCAAGCTGTTCGTCATGATCGGCACGGCCGAGGACCACCACTCGAACCCGCTGAAGATCGCGATCTCGAAGTTCAAGCGCAGTGGCGGGCGCTTCATCTCGGTCAACCCGGTGCGCACCGGCTACTCGGCGATCGCCGACGAGTGGGTGCCGATCCGCCCCGGCACCGACGGCGCGCTGCTGCTGGCGATCATCCACGAGATCATCCGCCAGGGCCTCTACGACCGCGAGTTCCTGGTGCGCTACACCAATGCCGGGGAACTGGTGAACGTCGACGAGGCGAGCGACGCGTTCGGGCTGTTCGTGCGCGATCCCGGCTTCGCCTACGAGCCGGGCTGTTTCGACCCGCAGGACAAGTATTGGTGGGACCGCCACAGCGACCGCCCGGTGCCGACCCACAGCGAGAACGCCGATCCCTACCTGCTCGGCCGCTTCGCCATGCCGGGCGGGCCGGCGGTGGCGCCGGCCTTCCAGCTCCTGGAGGAACGGGTCAAGCATTACACGCCGGAGTGGGCGGCCGGCGTCACCGGCATTCCGGTCGAGACCATACGCCGGCTCGCCCACGAGATGGGCGTGGTGGCGCGCGACGAGAAGATCGAACTGCCGATCGCGTGGACCGACTCCTGGGGCAAGGAGCACGACTTCGTCACGGGCCGCCCGGTCGCCTTCCACGCCATGCGCGGGCTGGCCGCGCATTCCAACGGCTTCCACACGATCCGCGCGCTGGCCATCCTGATGACGCTGCTCGGAACGATCGACCGACCCGGCGGCTTCCGCCACAAGGCGCCCTTCCCGCGGCCGATCCCGCCCTGCGCCAAGACGCCGAAAGGGCCGGAGGGCGTGCGGCCCGATACCCCGCTCGGCGGCATGGCGCTGGGCTGGCCGGCCTCGCCCGAGGACCTGTTCATCGAGGAGGACGGCACGCCGGTGCGCCTCGACAAGGGCTTCTCCTGGGAGTACCCGCTGTCGGTGCACGGCCTGATGCACAACGCGATCACCAACGCCTGGCGCGGCGATCCCTACCGGATCGACACGCTGCTGATCTTCATGGCGAACATGGCCTGGAACTCCACCATGAACACGGTGGAGGTGCGCCGGATGCTGAACGACCGCGACGACAACGGCGAGCACAGGATCCCGTTCATCGTGGTCTGCGACGCCTTCCAGTCGGAGATGAGCGCCTTCGCCGACCTGGTCCTGCCGGACACGACGTACCTGGAACGGCACGACGTGATGTCGATCCTGGACCGGCCGATCTCCGAGTTCGACGGGCCGGTGGACTCGGTGCGCATCCCGGTGCTGCCGCCGACCGGCGAGTGCAAGCCCTTCCAGGAGGTGCTGATCGAGCTGGGCACGCGGTTGAAGCTGCCGGCCTTCGTACATGCGGACGGTTCGCGCAAGTACCGCGACTACCCGGACTTCATCGTCAATTACGAGACCGAGCCGGGCTCGGGCATCGGCTTCCTCGCCGGCTGGCGCGGGCGCGGCGGCGAGCGGCACCTGCGCGGCGAGCCGAACCCGCGCCAATGGGAGCGGTACGCCCAGAACAACTGCGTCTTCCACTACGAACTGCCCAAGTCCTACCAGTACATGCGCAACTGGAACAGGGGCTATCTGGAGTGGGCCCAGCGCGCGCGCCTGACGCGCTACGCCGACCCGATCCTCTGCCACGTCTATTCCGAGGTGCTGCAGAAGTTCCGGCTGGCCGCGCAGGGGAAGCGTCCGGGCCGCCGCCCGCCGGAGCACCTGCGCGAGCGGGTGGAGACCTACTTCGACCCGCTGCCGTTCTACTACGAGCCGCTCGAGGCGCATGCCACCGACAAGCAGCGCTATCCGCTGGCCGCGGTCACCCAGCGGCCGATGGCCATGTACCACTCCTGGGATTCGCAGAACGCCTGGCTGCGCCAGATCCACACCCACAATTACCTTTACGTCAATGCCCACACCGCGCGGGTCAATGGCATCGAGGACGGCGACTGGATCTGGGTCGAGTCCCAGTGGGGCAAAGTGCGCTGCATGGCGAGGCATTCCCAGGCGGTCGAGCCGGGTACGGTGTGGACCTGGAACGCGATCGGCAAGGCCGCCGGCGCGTGGAACCTGGCGGCCGACGCGAACGAGTCGCGCAAGGGCTTCCTGCTGAACCACCTGATCAGCGAGGAACTGCCCCTCGGCCGCAACGGCGGGAGCGTCTCGAACTCCGATCCCCTGACCGGGCAGGCGGGCTGGTACGACGTGCGCGTGCGCATCTACAAGGCGGGCGCGGACGAGCCCGAAGCCACCTCGCCCCAGTTCGAGGCCGTGCCGACGCCGCCCGGCGTGAGCCGGCGGCGGCCGGGCTGGCTGGCCTATTTCGCCGGCCGGAGAAAGCCATGACTCGGCTCGTATCGTTGGAACGCTCGCCATGACTCAGCTCGCAATTGTGGAACGCTCGCCATGACTCAACTCGCGTTGGTCATCGACCTGAACGTTTGCGTCGGCTGCCACGCCTGCGTGACCAGCTGCAAGGAATGGAACACCTCGGGGTGGGCCGGCGCGCTCTCGGACGACAATCCCTACGGCGCCGACCCGACCGGCACCTTCTTCAACCGGGTGCAGACCTTCGAGGTCGGCGAGTACCCGAACACCGAGACGGTGCATTTTCCGAAGTCCTGCCTGCACTGCGAGGACCCGCCCTGCGTGCCGGTCTGTCCGACCGGCGCGTCCTACAAGCGCAAGGAGGACGGCATCGTCCTGGTCGACTACGACAAGTGCATCGGGTGCAAGTACTGCGCCTGGGCCTGCCCTTACGGCGTGCGCGAGCTGGACGCGCACCAGAAGGTGATGAAGAAATGCACCTTGTGTGTCGACCGGATCTACGACGCCTCGCTCGCCGAGGTCGACCGCAAGCCGGCCTGCGTGAAGGCCTGCCCGACCAGCGCGCGCCTGTTCGGCGACATCCACGACCCGGAGTCCGCGGTGTCGCGCGCCATCCGCGAGGAAGGCGGCTACGCGCTGATGCCGGAGTGGGGCACCCATCCGGCCAACCACTACCTGCCGCGGCGCAAGACCCGGCTCAAGATCCACGAGGACGAGCTGGTGCGGGCGGACAATCCGCTGAAGATCGACGGCAAGCTGCCCAAGCCGTCGCTCAACGAGCCGTCGCTCGACGACGTCACGTCCTGGTAAGGCGCGCGCCATGCATCCGGCATTCTCCGTGATCTTCCTCACGACCCTGCTCGGCGCCGGGCAGGGGCTGTTCCTGGCGCTCTACACGGCGCAGCTCTACGCCTTCTTCGAGCTGATGCCGGTGCTCGACGGCCGAAACTTCCATGCGACCGGAGCGGCGCTCGCGCTCGGCCTGCTCGGCGCCGGGCTGGCGGCCTCGTTCCTCCATCTCGGCCGTCCGGAACGCGCCTGGCGCGCGGCCGCGCAGTGGCGCACTTCCTGGCTGTCGCGCGAGGTGATCGTGCTGCCCCTGTTCATGGCGGTGGTCGCGCTTTACGGCCTCGCCCACCATGCGGGACTCACCGCACCGCTGTTCGCGCTGCCCGGCGGCCACCCGGTGGACGCGACCCTGATCCTGGGCGCGCTCGGCACGCTGCTCGCGTTCGGCCTGTTCGTGTGCACCGCCATGATCTACGCCTGCCTGCGCTTCCTGCAGGAGTGGCACACGCCGCTCACGGTGATCAACTACACGCTGCTCGGCAGCGCCTCCGGCTTCACGCTGGCCACGGCGCTGGCCGGGATCGCCGCCCCGGAAGCGGCGCGCTTCTTCGCAGGCTGGGCCGCGGTGCTGACCGCGCTCGGCCTGGTCTTCCGCGGTGCCGCGCTGCTGCGCAACGCCAGGCTGAAGCGGAAGTCCTCGGTCCAGACCGCGATCGGCGTGAAGCATCCGAGGATCGCGCAGAAGGCGCAGGGCTTCACCGGCGGCTCGTTCAATACCCGGGAGTTCTTCCACGGCCGGACGGTGGCGGCGCTGCGCGCGGTCAAGTGGCTTTTCCTGGCGCTGACTTTCGCGCTGCCGCTGGCGCTGCTGGCGCTCGGAGTCGCGGGCGCCCGTCCGGGCCTGTTCGTGCTGGCCTTCGCCGTCCAGTACGCCGGACTGCTGGCGGAACGCTGGTACTTCTTCGCGCAGGCGAGTCATCCGCAGAACATCTACTATCAGTCGGTCGGATGAACGGGCCGAAAAGTTTGCCGCTCCGCAGCAAAAGAATTTGTGATGACCGGGATATTGCCTTGAACCGGTTTTATAAGTATATTTAAGAAGTCTAAAATAGCCCCGAGTTTCGAAGGAATAACGCCGCGTTATTGATCTGACCCTTCGTCTGGTCTATAAATCGCGCTTCGTTCAACCAGGTTCATTCAAGCGAGAGGATGACGTATGAATTTCGACAAAGAGCTGGACGCCCGCGGACTGAACTGTCCCCTGCCGATCCTGCGCGCCAAGAAGGCCCTCACCGAGATGACGAGCGGTCAGGTTCTGCGGGTGATCGCGACTGATCCGGGCTCGGTCAAGGACTTCCAGGCGTTCGCCAAGCAGACCGGCAACGAACTGCTGTCGCAGGCCGAGAACAACAAGGAATTCGAGTTCTACCTCAAGCGCAAGTAAGTACGCACGGCCGCGGGTTCGGCAGGCGAGCCCGCGGTGCAAGAGCAGCGCGGCCGGCATTCGCGGCCGCCTCCGCACCTCCCCCGCAC
>DATMWM010000078.1:0-7584 GCA_035562535.1 Rhodocyclaceae bacterium
CCTGCGCCGAAGAACCAGACGTACGCGGCGATGCCGGGCAGCAGCGCAGCCAGCACCCGGAGCATGACGCCGCGCACCGTGGCCGGGGCGAGGATGTAGGGGGAGTTGTTCATTCGTGTCCGGCGCGGCGGTATCCGGCACCGCGCGCGGTGCGCGGTCTCATTCGGCGGGTTCGTCCGGGGTCTTGGCCATCTCCCGGATCTTCGCACGGCGGGCCTCGATCTCGGCGATCTCGGCCCGCTTCTCCGGCGTCAGGTTCTCGACGTTCTTTGCCTGGACCGCGGCCTTCTGGGCCTTGGCGCGCTCCAGCGCCGCGGCGATCAGCGCCTTGCGGCGGGCCTCCTCGGCATCGGCGGGCGCCGCCGGCGGCGCGGCAGGCGGCTGGGCGGCCGCGGTGGTTGCGACAGTCGAGGCGGCCGAGGCGGGTTCCGGCGCGGCTTCCGCAGGACTGACCTTCGCGGCGACCTGCTTCTCCACGGCCTGGCGGGCCGCCGCGGTCTTGGCCGCGAGCTTCTCGGCCTTCTCCTGCTTCTCGCGCTCGATGCGATCGTTGCGCGACTCGTAACGTTCGCGCGCCGAGTCGGCGGCGGCCTTGTCGCGCTCGCGGGCCCAGATCTCGGACTTGGCGTAGCGGTAGTAATCGACCAGCGGGATGCGCGAGGGGCAGACGTAGGCGCAGCAGCCGCATTCGATGCAGTCGAACAGGTAATACTCCTGGGCCTTGCCGAAATTCCTGGAGCGGGCGAACCAGTAAAGCTCGTGCGGCTGCAGGTCGGCCGGACAGGCCAGCACGCAGGCGCCGCAGCGTATGCAGGGCATCTCCGGCGGCGGCGGCGGGAAAAGCCGCGGGCTGGCGGCGATGATGCAGTTGGTGGCCTTGACCACCGGCGCCTCCATCCCCGGCAGCGCGAAGCCCATCATCGGCCCGCCCATGATCGCCCGGTCGGTGTCCGGAAGCGGGCCGGCGAGCGCGAGCAGTTCGCGGACCGGCGTGCCGAACAGCACCTCGAAGTTGCGCGGCCGCTCCACGTTGCCGGCCACGGTGACGATGCGCGAGATCAGCGGCTCGCCCCGCTCCAGGGCATACCAGACGGCATACGCCGTGCCGACGTTGAAGCACTGCACGCCGTAATCGGTGCTGCGCACCCCGTGCGGCACCTCGATGCCGGTGAGCACCCGGATCAGCTGCTTCGCCCCGCCGGCCGGATAGCGGGTCGGCACGGCGATCACCTGCATGTCCTCGCCGAGCCGGGCCACCGCCGCGCGCATTGCATCGACCGCCCTCGGCTTGTTGTCTTCGATGCCGATCAGCACCTCCTTCGCCTGCAGCATGTGGCGCATGACCGTGCCGCCGCGCACGATGTCCTCGCCGCGCTCGCGCATCAGCAGGTCGTCGCAGGTGATGAAAGGCTCGCACTCGGCGCCGTTCAGCACCAGCGTGCGGGTGGGCGTGTCGCGGCCGGGCTTGAGCTTGAGGTGGCTGGGGAACACCGCGCCGCCCAGTCCGACCACGCCGGCATCGCGCAGGTAATCGCGGATCTCGTCCGGCGCCGCGCTGCGCCACGCCAGCGGCTCGCGCTCGATCCAGCGGTCCTCGCCGTCCGACTCGATCACCACGGACATCACCGGCAGCCCGGATGGGTGGGCCATCAGCCGCGGTTCCACGGCGATCACCGTGCCCGAGGTCGAGGCGTGCACCGCGGCGGAGACGTTGCCGTCCGCCGCGCCGATGCGCTCTCCCTTGAGCACGTGCCGGCCGGGCTTGACCAGCGGACGCGGCGTGCCGCCGATGTGCTGGTGCAGGGGAACGATCAGCCGCTGCGGGATCGGCGCCCGGGCGATCGGCTGGCGGGTGGAGTCGTCCTTGTTCGGGTTCGGCTTGACCCCGCCGTTGAACTTGAAGAGCGCACGCAGCATCGGTTCAGGCCGCCTTGCGGATCTCGAAGACCGGGTACTTCCACTTCCAGTTCTCCACCGTCTCCGCGACCGGGACCATGGCGATGCAGTCCACCGGGCAGGGCGGCACGCACAGCTCGCAGCCGGTGCACAAGGGCACGACCACGGTGTGCATCTGCTTGGCGGCGCCGACGATCGCGTCGACCGGGCAGGCCTGGATGCACAGGGTGCAGCCTATGCACAGGTTCTCGTCGATCAGCGCCACGGCCTTGGGTTTCTCCACGCCGTGCTCCGCCGACAAGGGCTTGAACTCGCGCCCGAGCAGGTCCGCCAGCTTGCGTATGCCTTCCTCGCCGCCGGGCGGGCACTGGTTGATGTCCGCCTCGCCCTTGGCGATCGCCTCGGCGTAGGGCTTGCACCCCGGGTAGCCGCACTGGCCGCACTGGGTCTGCGGCAGGATCGCGTCGACCTTCTCGACCAGGGGGTCGCCCTGGACCTTGAAGCGCACCGAGGCGTAGCCCAGGGCCGCGCCGAGCACCAGCGCACCGAGGGCCATGACCAGCAGGGCGCTCAGCATGATTCAGGCGCGGCGGCGCAGCCGGCGCCCGGCGGGCAGGATGTCCCCATCGCTCAGCGAAACTTGTCCAGGCCGGCGAATCCCATGAAGGCGAGGCTCATGATGCCCGCGGTGACCATCGCGATCGCCGTGCCCTTGAACGGGACGGGCACGTCCGCGCCGTCCAGCCGCTCGCGGATGCCGGCGAACATGACCAGAGCCATGGTGAAGCCGATCGCGCTGCCGAAGCCGAAGAGCAGCGACTGCAGCAGATCGTTGCCGACCGCCACATTGAGCAGCGGCACGCCGAGCACGGCGCAGTTCGTGGTGATCAGCGGCAGGTAGATGCCGAGCACCTGGTGCAGCAGCGGACTGGTCTTCTGGATCACCAGTTCGGTGAGCTGGACGATGGCGGCGATGGTGACGATGAAGGCCAGCGTGCGCAGGTATTCGAGCTGGAAGGGCGCCAGCAGGTAGTGGTCGATGATGTAGCTGGTGCCGCAGGCCAGCGTCAGCACGAAGGTGGTGGCCGCGCCCATGCCGACCGCGGTTTCCAGCTTCTTCGACACGCCCATGAACGGGCACAGGCCGAGGATGCGCACGAACACCACGTTGTTGACCAGGACGGTGCCGAGGAGGATGAAGAGGTAGCTGGTCATGTTGGCGGACGGCGCGAGAGGAAGATTATCGCCGCTCGGGCTGCGCTGCTCAACCCTAGGAGCATCAAGGGCTTGCGGAAGTCCGGCGCGTTGGAGGCGATATCGCGACGTCCTCAGATTCCGAGGGCGGCTTCGGCGCGGACGTAAGGCATACCCAGATCCTGGGCGAGTCCCGCATGGGTGAGCCGGCCCTGATGGACCTGCAGCCCCTCCGTCAGCCCGGGCTCGCCCGCCAGCGCCGCCTTCAACCCCAGGCCGGCGAGCGCCAGCGCGTAGGGCAGGGTGGCCTGGGCGAGCGCCAGCGTGGCCGTGCGCGCGCAGGCGGAGGGCATGTTCGCCACGCAGTAGTGGACGATGCCTTCCTCGACGTAGATCGGGTCCGAGTGGGTGGTCGGGCGCGAGGTCTCGGCGATGCCGCCCTGGTCGATGGCCACGTCGACCAGCGCCGAGCCGGGGCGCATGCGGCGCAGCAGATCGCGGCCGATCAGCCTGGGCGCGAGCTTGCCCGGCGCCAGCACCGCGCCGATCACCAGGTCCGCCTCCGCGATCTCGGCCGCGAGGGCGGCCGGATCGGACACCCGGGTGCGGACGCGGCCGCGCCAGATCTGGTCCAGCCGCTCCAGCTTGGCCGTGCCCCGGTCGAACACGGTGACCTCGGCGCCCATGCCCGCGGCGATCCGCGCGGCGTTGGCGCCGACGGAGCCGGCGCCGATCACCACCACCCGCGCCGGCGGCACGCCGGGCACGCCGCCGAGCAGCACGCCCGAGCCGCCGTTGGCCATCTGCAGCGCCCAGGCGCCGACCTGCGGCGCGAGCCGGCCGGCGATGAACGACATCGGCGCCAGCAGCGGCAGGCCGCCGCGGGCGTCGGTGACCGTCTCGAAGGCCACGCAGCTGAGTCCCGATTCCAGCATGTGCCGGCTCAGCTCCGCATCGGGCGCCAGGTGCTGGTAGCAGAACAGGATGGTCCCGGGCCGGGTGAGCGGGAATTCGGCCGCCTGCAGTTCCTTGACCTTGACCACGAGTTCCGCCTGCCCGTAGATCTCGGCGGCGGTATCGACCACGGTCGCCCCGGCCTGGGCATAGGCCTCGTCGGAGAAGCCGACGCGACTTCCCGCGCCGCGCTCGACTAGCACCCGGTGCCCGGACCGGACCAGCGCCGCCACGCCGGCGGGCGTCAGCCCGACGCGGTACTCGTGGTTCTTGATCTCCTTCGGCGTGCCGACGATCACGATCCCGTCCTCCGGAATCCGGTCGTCGCGCGCACCGCTTCCCTGACCAAGCCGGGGCCGCGGTAGATCAGGCCGGTGTAGAGCTGGACCAGTTCGGCGCCGGCCTCGAGCTTGGCGAGCGCCTGGGCGCCGCCGAGGATTCCGCCCGCCGCGATGATCGGCACCTCGCCGCGCAGTTCCCTGGCCAGCGCGGCGACGACCTCGGTGGAGCGCTCGAACAGCGGCGCGCCGGACAGGCCGCCGCCTTCGTCGGCATGCGGCGAACCCTGCACCGCGTCGCGGGTCACCGTGGTGTTCGTGGCGATCACGCCCTCGATGCGGTGGCGCCTGAGCAGCGCGGCGATCGAGGCGATCTGCGCCGCGTCCAGGTCCGGCGCGATCTTCAGCGCGATCGGCACCATCCTGTCGTGGCGGTCGGCGAGCCGGGCCTGCGCCTCCTTGAGCGCGCCGAGCAGGGCGTCCAGTTCGGACTCGCCCTGGAGCTGGCGCAGGTCCTTGGTGTTCGGCGAGGAGATATTGACCGCGACATAGCCGGCATAGGGGTAGACCCGGTTCAGGCAGGCCAGGTAGTCCTCGGCGGCGCGCTCGATCGGCGTGTCGAAGTTCTTGCCGATGTTGATGCCGAGCACGCCGCGGAAGCGCGCGCGCCGGACGTTGGCGACCAGTGCCTCGACGCCGTGGTTGTTGAAGCCCATGCGGTTGATGATCGCCTGGTTCTGCGGCAGCCGGAACAGCCTGGGCTTGGGATTGCCCGGCTGCGGCCGCGGCGTGACCGTGCCGACCTCGATGAAGCCGAAGCCGAGGGTGGCCAGCCCGTCGATGCATTCGCCGTTCTTGTCCAGCCCGGCAGCCAGCCCGACCCGGTTCGGGAAGCGCAGGCCCATCACCTCGACCGGCTCGGATTCCGCGGCGCAGTCGGGCAGGAAGGGCGCGGCCTGGATCGTGCGCAGGGCCGCCAGCGTCAGGTCGTGGGCTTGCTCCGGGTCGAGGGCGAAGAGGAACGGACGCGCGAGGCGGTAGAGCATCGCGGCATTCTATCCGAGAACGGAATTCAGTCTTCCGGCAGGTCGGGCGGCAGGTCGAGATCCTGCTCGGTGAGTTCGCGCCACAGGCCGTTGATGCGGCCCTCGATCGGCCGGAAGCGGGCCTTGTAGGCCATCTTCGGGCTCTCGCGGATCCAGTAGCCGAGGTACAGGTGCGGCAGCGCCAGGATGCGGCACTGATGGATCTGCCAGAGGATGCAGTAGGTGCCCAGGCTGGCCTTCGGCAGCTCCGGATCGTAGAAGGTGTAGACCGAGGACAGGCCGTCGGAGAGCATGTCGATGATCGCCACCATCTGCAGCTGGTCGCCCGCGCGGAACTCGACCAGGCGGGAATCGACGTGGCTCTGCAGCAGGAAGTGCGCGTACTGCTCGCGGCTGTCCTGGTCCATGCCGCCGCCGGAATGGCGCAGCGCCTGGTAGCGCTGGTACAGGGCGTAGTGCTCCTCGCGGAAGGCGAGCGGCAGCTCGCGCGCGGTCAGGCCGGCGTGGCGGGCCAGGGCGCGGCGCTGGGTGCGGTCCGGCCGGAAGCGCTCCACCGGCACGCGCACCGGCACGCAGGCCCGGCAGGCGTCGCAGTAGGGCCGGTAGGTGAATACGCCGCTGCGGCGGAAGCCGTTGCGCACCAGCTCGCCGTACATGGTGGCGTCGATCATGTGGCTGGGCGTGGCCACCTGCGAGCGGGCGATGCGGCCCGGGATGTAGGAGCAGGCGTAGGGCGCCGTCGCGTAGAACTGCAGCAGCGTGAAGGGCGGTTCCTTGAGCAGCGTCATGTCGCGGCAAAAAGCTCCAGTGCGTCGTCCGCCGGCCAGCGGGACGGCGGCGCGGCCGGGACGGCCCACTCGCGCAATCCGCCGACGAACTCGGCCCGGGAGATCTCCCGGGCACCCAGCGAGGCCAGATGGGCCGTACTCATCTGGCAATCTATCACGGCGAAACCGCGCCCCTCAAGATAGCGGGTGAGGTGGGCGAGCGCGATCTTGGAGGCGTCGCTCGCGCGCGAGAACATCGACTCGCCGTAGAAGGCCCGCCCGATGGCCACGCCGTAGAGGCCGCCCGCCAGCCCCTGGTCCGTCCAGACTTCGACGCTGTGGCACCAGCCGAGTTCATGCAGCCGGACGTAGGCCCGGCGCATCGCCGCGGTGATCCAGGTGCCCGCGCCGTCGCCCCGGGGCGCGGCGCAGGCGTCGATCACCTCCGCGAAGGCCGTGTCCAGGCGGACCCGGTAGTCGGGGCGCTTCAGGCGCCTGCGCAGCGAGCGCGAGATCTTCAGTTCCGCCGGGAACAGCACCATGCGCGGGTCCGGGCTCCACCACAGGATCGGCTCGCCCTCGCTGTACCAGGGGAAGATGCCGTGGCGGTAGGCATCGACCAGGCGCTCGGGCGAGAGATCCGCGCCGGCGGCGAGCAGGCCGTTCGGGTAGCCGAGCGCGCGCCCGACCGGCGGAAACGGAGTGTCGCGGCGCAGCCACGGGATCATGCCGCGGGCGTGGGCAGGCGCCTCATGCGGCCCTGACCAGCGGCAGGGCCTCGGCCGGCGCCGCGCAGGCCGGCGCGCCTTCCTCGACCCGGAAGGTCACCACGTGGTCGACGTCCAGGCGGATGCCGATCCTCTCGCCGAGCGCGTGATTGTGGTGGCTGGGCACCATCGAGAGCACCCGCTCGCCGCTGGCGAGCCTGAGCGTGTAGAGGATTTCCGCGCCGCGGAAGGCCTTGTGCACCACCTCGGCCTGCATGGCGCTGGCATCGTCGTGGACGATGTCGTCCGGGCGCAGCAGCACCTCGACGCGGCACAGCCGGTCGCAGGCGGCGCAGCCGACGCCGCATTCCACCGGCACCTTGCTCTTGAGCACGCCGAGTTCCATCGCCACTTCCTGGGCGTTCAGCACCGTTCCGGGCACGAACACGCCCTGGCCGACGAAATCGGCGACGAAACGGTTGGCCGGCCGGTGATAGAGGTTGTAGGGCGTGTCCCACTGCTGGATGCGGCCCTCGTTCATGATGCCGATCTCGTCGGCGATGGCGAACGCTTCGTTCTGGTCGTGGGTCACCAGGATGGCGGTGGTGCCAGTGGCCTTGATGATGTCGCGGACCTCGTAGGACAGGCGCTCGCGCAGCGCCACGTCCAGATTCGAGAACGGCTCGTCGAGCAGCAGCGGGTGGCGCTGGCGCGCGCGCTGGCGCCGAATCCGGACCTGCTG
>DATMWM010000079.1:0-5081 GCA_035562535.1 Rhodocyclaceae bacterium
GCCCGGGCCTCGTTCCGGGACGGCGTCGTCGAGCTGGCCATGCCCAAGGTCGAGAAGGCGAAGCGGCGCAGCATCAGGCTGGATTGAGCCTGCGTCCGCGTTCGCGGCAGGCCCGGCCTATGCCGGGCCTTTTTTTGCGCGGGGTGCGCACGTGAGGGGCGCATGAAGGACTTCTGGCTCGCCTTCGTGCCGCTGTTCGTGGCGGTGGATGCGATCGGCGTGCTGCCGCTTTTCCTGTCCATGACCCGCAGCATGGAACCGCGGGACGTGCACCGCATCGTCGTGCGCTCGATCGCCACCGCGGCGGCCTTCGCGCTGTTCTTCGCGGTGGCCGGGCCGGCGGCGCTGAAGCTGCTCGGCATCACGGTGCTCGACTTCATGGTGGCCGGCGGGCTGCTGCTGCTCGCCTTGGCGCTGCGCGAACTGCTGGCGGAGAAGGAGCCGCAGCACCGCACCGAGCTGATGGGGCTGGGCGTGGTGCCGCTCGGGGTGCCGCTGGTCACCGGACCGGCGGTGCTGACTACCTCGATCCTGCTGGTGGATCAGTACGGGCTGCCGGTGACCGGGAGCGCGATCGCCGCGAACATGCTGCTCGCCGGCCTGGTGTTCCGCTTCGGCGGTGCGCTGCGCCACCTGCTCGGCGGCACCGGCACCAGCATCCTGTCCAAGGTGGCGAACCTGTTCCTCGCCGCGATCGGCGTGATGCTGGTGCGCCGCGGCATCGAGGGTTTCATCGCCGGCGCCAGCCTCTGACCGGCTACACGGCGCGGCGCAGCTTTTCCTTCGGCCGGTCCTCGACCTTGCGGTCCACCCTGCCCAGTTCCTCGTGCAGGGCGACGAACTCCTGCGCCAGCTTGTGGTTCGGCGCCAGGTGCACCATCGGCGTGGAAAGTTCGTGCGACTCGCGGATCTTCACCGAGGACGACAGATAGGTCGACAGCACCGGCAGCCCCTCGGCCACCAGTTCCCCGACGATCTTGCGCGGCAGGCTGGCGCGCGCCTGGAACTGGTTGACCACGATGCCCTCCACCTGCAGGCCGGCATTGTGGTCGGCGCGGATCTCCTCGACGTTTTCCAGCAGCGCGTAGAGCGCGCGCCGCGAGAAGTCGTCGCAGTCGAAGGGGATCAGGCAGGCCTGCGCGGCGATCAGGGCGGAGCGGGTGTAGAAGTTCAGCGCCGGCGGCGTGTCGATGTAGATCAGCGCGTAGTCGTCCAACTCGTCCAGGATCTCGCGCAGCTTGTAGATCTTGTAGCGGGATTCCAGCTTGGGCGCCAGTTCGTCCAGCATCGGCGAGGCCGGCAGCAGGTCGAGGTTCGCGAACGGCGTGGAATGGACGAACTCCCGCGCCTTCTTCGAGACCAGCCGGAAGTGCAGCATCTGGTCGAAGAGATCGGCCACCGTCGGCTCCACCCCGGCGGCCTTCGCCCCGAGCAGGTACTGGGTGGAGTTGCACTGCGGATCGAGGTCCACCACCAGGGTGCGCGTGCCGCGCGCCGCGCTGATCGCGGCCAGGTTGCAGGTGATGGTGGATTTGCCGACGCCGCCTTTCTGGTTGAACACGACTCTGCGCATGGCCGCCTCGCGGAAGGATGATCCGCCATTCTGCCAAATGCGCGCCCGCGCGCAACCCGTCGCGGAAGGATGAGATAATTTCGCGTTCGCATCGTCGATGCCGATGCCTGCGCGTAGCCCTCCCCCCGATACCGAAAAGAACCGGAGCCCGACCCAGCCGCCATGGAACAGGATCTCGCCGCCGCCGCACTCGCCTACCACCGCCTGCCCACCCCCGGAAAGATCTCGGTCGTCCCCACCAAGGGACTGACCAACCAGCGCGACCTGGCGCTGGCCTACTCGCCCGGCGTGGCCTTCGCCTGCGAGGCGATCGTGGCCGACCCCGGCGAGGCGCGCCGGCTCACCGCGCGCGGCAACCTGGTCGGCGTGGTGACCAACGGCACGGCGGTGCTCGGCCTGGGCGCGATCGGCCCGCTGGCGGCCAAGCCGGTGATGGAAGGCAAGGGCTGCCTGTTCAAGAAGTTCGCCGGCATCGACGTGTTCGACATCGAGCTGGCGGAGAAGGACCCGGACAAGCTGATCGACATCATCGCCGCGCTCGAACCCACACTGGGCGGCGTGAACCTCGAGGACATCAAGGCGCCGGAGTGCTTCTACATCGAGCGCAAGCTGCGCGAGCGCATGAACATCCCGGTGTTCCACGACGACCAGCACGGCACCGCGATCATCTCGGCGGCGGCGCTGATCAACGGCCTGAAGGTGGTCGGCAAGCGCGCGCAGGACGTGCGCGTGGTCTGTTCCGGCGCGGGCGCCGCGGCAATCGCCTGCCTGGACCTGTGGTGCCGGCTCGGCGTGCGCATCGAGAACGTCCTGGTCTGCGACTCGCGCGGCCTGATCCACGTCGGCCGCGAGGCGAACATGGAGCCGAACAAGGCGCGCTACGCCAAGGACACCAGCATGCGCACGCTGGCCGAGGCCCTGGTCGGCGCCGACGTCTTTCTCGGGCTGTCCACCGCAGGCGTGCTCACCCCCGGGATGGTGGCGCCGATGGCGCAGCAGCCGCTGATCTTCGCCCTGGCCAATCCGACCCCGGAGATCATGCCGGAGGAGGCGAAGCGCGCGCGGCCGGACTCGATCATCGCGACCGGCCGCTCGGACTATCCGAATCAGGTCAACAACGTCCTGTGCTTTCCGTTCATCTTCCGCGGTGCGCTCGACGTGGGCGCCACCCGGATCACCGAGGAGATGCAACTGGCCTGCGTCGAGGCCATCGCCGCGCTGGCCCAGGCCGAGCTCACCGACGAGGTGGCGATGGCCTACGGCGGCGAGGAACTGGCCTTCGGGCCCGAGTACCTGATCCCCAAGCCCTTCGACTCGCGGCTGATCATGCGCATCGCTCCGGCGGTGGCCGAGGCTGCGATGCGCTCCGGCGTGGCCACCCGGCCGATCGCCGACATTCACGCCTACCGGGAGGGGCTCAAGGAGTTCGTCTACCACACCGGCGTGGGCATGCGGGTCATCTTCGCCGCGGCCAGGCAGGCGCCGGGCAAGCGCATCATCTACGCCGAAGGCGAGGACAGCCGCGTCCTGCATGCCACCCAGGTGGTGCTGGAGGAAGGCCTGGCCAAGCCGATCCTGATCGGCCGCCCCCACGTCGTGGATATGCGGTTGAAGAAGGAGGGACTGCGCATCCGGCCGGGCGCGGACTTCGAGCTGGTCAATCCGGAGAGCGACGAGCGCTACCGCGAATGCTGGCAGTCCTACCACAGGCTGATGGTCCGCCGCGGCGTCACCCCGGACATCGCCAAGGCCGAGATGCGGCGCAACAACACCCTGATCGGGGCCACCCTGCTGCGCCTGGGCTATGCCGACGGCCTGATCTGCGGCATGAGCGGACAGTTCCACGACCACCTGTGCGTGGTCTGCGACGTCATCGGCAGGCAGCCCGGCTGCAGCGTGCTGGCCGGCATGAACTACCTGATGCTCCCCGGGCGCTCGCTGTTCCTCTGCGACACCCACGTCAACGAGGACCCGACCGCGGAGCAGCTCGCCGACATCGCGCTGATGGCGGCCGAGGCGGTGCGCCGCTTCGGCATCGTGCCCAAGGTGGCGATGCTCTCGCACTCGAACTACGGCTCCTCCGGCTCGGCCTCGGCGCTGAAGATGAGCCGCGCCGCCGCGCTCATGCCGGCGGTCTCGTCCGGCGTGCTCGAGGTGGACGGCGAGATGCACGGCGACTCGGCGCTTTCCGACGAGATCAGGCGCATCTCGAATCCGGATTCGCCGCTCAAGGGCGAGGCGAACCTGCTGATCATGCCGAACCTGGACGCCGCCAGCATCGCCTACAACCTGATCAAGATGACCAGCGGGCAGGGCGTGACCATCGGACCGATCCTGCTCGGCGCCGCCAGGCCGGTGCACGTGCTGACCTACGCCGCCACCGTGCGGCGCATCGTGAACATGACCGCGCTGACGGTGACCGACGCCTTCGCCCGCGGGCGCTGAATCCCGGGCAACGCTTGCCGAACCGGAGGACATTCGCATGACCCACGCCATACGCTTCCACACGACCGGCGGCCCCGAGGTGCTCCAGTGGGAGCCGGTGACCCTGGCCGCGCTCGCGGCGAACGAGGCGCGCATCCGCCAGCACGCCTGCGGGCTGAACTTCATCGACATCTACCACCGCACCGGGCTGTATCCGGTGCCGCTGCCCTCGGGCATCGGCCTGGAGGGCGCGGGCGTGGTCGAGGCGGTGGGCAGCGGCGTCGCGCACCTGAAGCCGGGCGACCGCGTGGCCTACGCCGGCGGGCCGCTGGGCGGCTACAGCGAGGCCCGGCTGATCCCGGCCGACCGTCTGGTGAAGCTGCCGGACGCCATCGGCTTCGACACCGCCGCCGGCATGATGCTGAAGGGCCTGACGGCCGCCTACCTGCTGCGCCGCACCTACCGGGTGCAGGCCGGCGACGCGGTGCTGATCCACGCCGCGGCCGGCGCGGTCGGCCTGATCGCCTGCCAGTGGGCCAAGGCGCTGGGCGCCACGGTGATCGGCACCGCCTCCTCCGAGGCCAAGGCGGAACTCGCGCGGGCCAACGGCTGCGACCACGTCATCCTCTACAACCGCGAGGCCTTCGCGCCGCGCGTGCGCGAGATCACCGGCGGCGAGGGCGTGGCGGTGGTCTACGACGGCGTGGGCAAGGACACCTTCGCCGGCTCGATCGACAGCCTGCGCCCGCTGGGCATGATGGTTGCGTTCGGCAACGCCTCCGGCCCGGTGCCGCCGGTGGATCCGCTGCTGCTCTCGCAGAAGGGCTCGCTGTTCCTCACCCGGCCGACGCTGATGCACTACACCGCCAAGCGCGCCGACCTGGAGGCGCTGGCCGGCGAACTGATGGACGTGGTCGCCTCGGGCAGGGTGAAGATCGAGGTGAACCAGACCTTCCCGCTCAGGGAGGCGGCGCGCGCCCAGGTCGCGCTGGAGGCCCGCCAGACCACCGGTTCGACGGTCCTGTTAACCTGATGCAAAGAGGCGCGTTTATCATGGAGCCCGTCGCGTTTCGATTCCTACGGT
>DATMWM010000080.1:0-4600 GCA_035562535.1 Rhodocyclaceae bacterium
CATCCAGAGCGTGCAGGCGATCCAGTTCAGGCGCAGCCAGCCGGCGGCGGTCGCGGGGGCGCTGGCCGGCGTCACCCACGTTCTGCACCTGGCCGCCCAGGTCTCGGTCCAGGCCTCGGTGGAATCGCCCGCCGAGTCCGCGTCCGTGAATGTCGCCGGTTTCCTGAATGTCCTCGACGGCGTGCGTCGCGCCGGCATCCGGCGCTTCGTCTATGCATCGAGCGCCGCGGTGTACGGCATTCCGGCGCGCCTGCCGCTCGACGAGTCGGCGCCGTCGCTGCCGATCTCGCCCTACGGCCTGGAAAAGGCGATCAACGACCAGTACGCCGCGCTGTTCCTGGAACTGTACGGCGTGCCGACGCTGGGCCTGCGCTACTTCAACGTGTTCGGCCCGCGGCAGGACCCGGCCTCGCCCTATTCCGGGGTGATCAGCATCTTCACCCGGCGCCTGCGCGAGAACCTGCCGCTGACGGTCTATGGCGACGGCCAGCAGACGCGGGATTTCGTCTACGTCGGCGACGTGGCTCGGGCGAACGTGCTGGCCCTCGGCTCGCCGGCGACCGGCGCGTGCAACGTCGCGACCGGCCAAACGATCACGCTGCTGCAACTGATCGACACCCTGGCCGGGGTCGCCGGCACCCGGCCGGCGGTGCAGTTCGCACCCGCCCGTTCCGGGGACATCCGCCACTCCGCCGCCGACAACAGCCGGCTGCGCACCGAACTGAAACTGGACCGCTACACCGCGGTACGCGAGGGCCTCCAGCGGCTCTGGGCGAGCGGTGGATGAAGGGGCGGGCGCCCCGCAGCGCGTTCGCCTGGCTGTGCCTGATCGCGGCGACGCTGGCCGGCCCCGCCGAAGCCGGCGCGCCGCCCAGCGTGGCGTTCTTCTACGGCGCCGCCGCGCCGCTGGATGAACTGCGCGCCTTCGACATCGCGGTGGTCGAACCCGACCACGGCTACGACGCTGCCGCCTACCGCACCGGCACGAGCGAACTGTTCGCCTACGTGAGCCTGGGCGAGCAGCAGCCGGCCCGCGCCTATTTCAAGGCGATCCCCGAGAAGTGGCGCGCCGGCGCCAACCCGGCCTGGGGATCGGTGCTGATTGACCAGTCCGTGCCGGAGTGGCCGGATTTCGTCGCCAAGCGCATCGTCGGCCCGTTGTGGGACAAGGGCTACCGCGGGTTCTTCCTGGACACCCTGGATTCCTTCCGGCTGGCCGGCGACAGGCTGGACGAGGCCGCCCAGTGGGCCGGCATGGCGCGGGCGATCCGCACGCTGCGGCAGCGCTTTCCCGGCATCCGGCTGATCCTGAACCGCGGCTTCGAACTGCTGCCCGAGGTCGGTGGCGAGGTGTTCGGGATCGCCGCCGAATCGCTGTTCCGCGGCTGGGACGGCGCCGCCCGGCGCTACGTGCCGGTGCCCGAATCCGACCGCCAGTGGCTGGCGGCGCAACTGCAGCAGGCGCGCGACAGGTACGGCCTGCTGGCGATCGCGATCGACTACGTCGATCCGTCGGACCGGAGGCTCACCCGCGAGACCGCGGAACGGATACGCGCGGCGGGTTTCGTCCCCTGGGTCGCCGACCCGGCGCTCGCCAGCCTGGGCGTGGGCAGCGTCGAGGTGGTGCCGCGCAGGGTGCTCGTCGTCTACGACAGCCGCGAGGGCAGGCAGCTCAACTTCCACAGCGCCCACTGGGCGCTCGGCACGCCGCTCGATTACCTCGGCTACCTGCCGGAGCATGTCGACGTCAGCGCCGGACTGCCCGAACCGGTCGCCGGCCTGTACGCCGGCGTGGTGGTCTGGCTCGGCGGCGGCGTGGCCGCCGAACGCTCGGACATGCTGGCGCGCTGGCTGAAGAGCCGGATCGACCAGGGAATCAAGATCGCGGTGCTGCGCAGCTTCGGCTTCGGCCTGGACGCGGCGAACGCGCGCTGGCTGGGGCTGGAGATCGCGGCGGAGCCCGCCCCGGGAGCCATGGCGGTCGCGCACGCCGACCCGATGTTCGGCTTCGAGGCCCAGCCCGCGCCGGTACGCCATGCCGCCGTGCCGATCCGCCTGGCGCCCGGGCGGGGTGAGGCCCTGCTCACCACTTCCGACAGCCGGGGCACAAAGATCGACGCCGCCGCGATCACGCCCTGGGGCGGGTTTGCGCTCGCGCCTTTCGTGATCGCGGACCTGCCCGGCACGGACAAGATGCGCTGGGTGGTCGATCCCTTCGCCTTCCTCACCCGGGCGCTGCGCCTGCCCGCCCTACCGGTGCCGGACACCACGACCGAGAATGGACGCCGGCTGTTCTTCGCGCATATCGACGGCGACGGCTTCCCCTCCCGGGCCGAGTTCCCCGGCTCGCCGCTCGCCGCCGAGGTCCTGCTGACGGAAGTGCTGCAGCGCTATCGCGTGCCCACCACCATGTCGGTGATCGAGGCCGAGGTTTCGCCGGGCGGCCTGCACCCCGAACTGGCGCCGCAGATGGAGAAGATCGCCCGGCAGATGTTCGCCCTGCTGCACGTGGAAGCGGCCAGCCACACCTATTCCCACCCTTTCCGCTGGGAAAGCGCCCGGCCGGCCAGCGGGGTCGAGAGCGACGAGTACTACCACCTGGACGTGCCGGGCTACCGCTTCGATCCACTGCGAGAGATCGCCGGCTCGAAGGCGTACGTGGAGAAACTCGTGCCGCCGGGCAAGCCGGTGACGATCCTGCTCTGGAGCGGCAGCGCCGACCCTGACGCGCACACCATCCGGCTGACCGAGGAAGCCGGGATGCTGAACATGAACGGCGGCAACACCGCGATCACCCGCAGCAATCCGAGCCTGACCGCAGTCTGGCCGATCGGCATCCGCAAGGAAGGGCACTTCCAGACCTACGCCCCGGTGATGAACGAGAACGTCTACACCAACCTGTGGCGCGGCCCGTTCTACGGCTTCGAGCGGGCGATCGAGACCTTCGAACTGACCGGAAAGCCGCGCCGGCTCAAGCCGATCGACATCTACTACCACACCTATGCGGCCAGCAAGCGCGCCTCGCTGAAGGCGCTGCGCAAGGTCTACGACTGGGCCCTGGCGCAGCCGACCACCCCGGTGTTCGCCTCCGAATACATCCGCAAGACGCTGGATTTCCAGCGCATGGTGATCGCCCGTTCGGGCGAGGACTGGCTGGTGCGCGGCGGCGGCGCGCTGCGCACCCTGCGCGCGCCGGCCAGCCTCGGGCCGCCGGACCCGGCCGCCTCCGGCGGGGTGGCCGGCTACGCCGACGCGCCGGAAGGCCGCTACCTGCATCTGACCGGGACCGAGGCGCGCATCCGGTTCGCGCAGGCCGCGCCCACCGTGCCCTATCTGGCCGAGGCGAACGCGCGGCTGGTGGCCTGGGAGCGCGACGCGGACGGCCTGCGATTCGCGCTGGACGGCCACGCGCCGATCGAATTCGCGCTGGCCAATGCGCGGGGCTGCCGCGTGTACGCGGACGGCAAGCTCCAGACCGGCAGGCCCGCCGGATCGCCCACCCGCTTCACCCTCGCCCATGCTGCTGCAAAGGTCCAAGCTCGCTGCGGCGAGCGTTGAGCGGCCGCGGCTGGTCCAGCCCTGGATGCTGCTGCTCCTGGGCGCGCTGGTGGTGCTGACGCTGGTCGCCCTGTTTCCGTTCCGGGTTCTGGTGGAGCGGGTCATCGCATCCGGGCGCGGCGACCCCCTGACCACCGCCTATCTGCGCAACCTGCTGCGCACCGACCCGGGCAATCCCGAACTGCGCTTCACCCTGGCCCGGCAGCAGATCGCCGCCAATCAGCTTGCGGCCGCGCGGGCGACCCTGGCGCCGGTGCTGAGCGCCGACGATCCGGCCGCCCGCGCCGAAGCCAAGTGGATCGTCTTCCAGATCGCCCGCCGCGAACTGCAGGACACGCCCGCCGACGCGCAGATCCGCCCGGCGCGGGCCGAGGCGCTGCGCCGCGAACTGCGCGGCCTGGCCGATCACGACTGGGCCGAGAGCGTGCAGATGGAACTGGCGCAGCAGGCGCTGGCCATGGGCGAACCCGCGGTCGCCGAACGGCTGTTCGACCGGCTCGGCACGCGGCAAACCGAACTCGGGCCGGACTGGTACGCGCGCGCCGCGGCGCTCGCGCTCGGGCATGGCGAGTACCGGTTCGCCGCCCGGCTGCTGCTGGTCGCCCGGGACCGCGCCGGTCCGCTGCCGATGCGCCGCCAGTACTTCCTGGAAGCCCTGCGCACCCTGCAGTCCGGCAACCTGCTCGGGGAGGCGCTGCAGGCCGCCGAGACCCACATCGGCGATCTCGCGGAAGACCCGGAGACCCTGTACTTCCTCGTCGAACTGGCGCGGGCCGCCGGCCGGCCGGACCTGGCCGACAAGTACGTCCGCCGCCTGCTGCGCATCGCCCTGCTGCGCCAGGCCCTGCCCGAGGCCGTGGCGGCGTTGCGGGATTTCGAGCTAGGGCGCACCGCCGCGGGCGCCGCGCCCGCCGGCCCGCGCTTGCCTTTCGACGACCGCGCCTACCGCCTCGGCTACGACGTCTTCCTGGGCGGCGGGAAGCTGGAGGACGCCTACCAGGTGGCGGCCGCGGCGGTCCGGCAGGCGCCGGACGACCTGGAC
>DATMWM010000081.1:0-2324 GCA_035562535.1 Rhodocyclaceae bacterium
GCATCGGCGTGGGCGGGTAGGCAACTGGCGGGGCGCGCTGCGGAAGTCGCGCATTCTAATATGAACGATCCCCTGGCGCGGATCCGGATCGTTCTGTCGCGCACCTCCCATCCGGGCAACATCGGCGCGGCGGCCCGCGCCATGAAGACGATGGGGCTGTCTCGCCTGCATCTCGTGGAGCCGCGGCACTTTCCCGATCCCGAAGCCACTGCGCGCGCCTCCGGCTCGACCGACGTGCTCGATGCCGCCGTGGTCGCGGGCAGCCTCCCGGAGGCGCTGCGCGGCACCGTGCTGGCGGCCGGCTTCACGGCCCGCAGGCGCGAACTCGGGCCGCCGGTGCGCTGGCTGCGCGAGGCGGCGGCGGAGATCGCCGCTCAGGCGGCCGGCGGGGAGGTGGCGCTGGTCTTCGGCAACGAGACGGCCGGGCTGTCGAACGAGGACCTCGCGTTGTGCCAGATCCCGGTGGCGATCCCGACGAATCCGGACTACACGTCGCTGAACCTGGCGGCCGCGGTGCAACTGGCCTGCTACGAGGTGCGCATGGCCTGCTCCCTGCCGGCGCCGGCCGGTCCGCGGCCGGGATTCGAGCCTGCCGCGCTGGAGGAGATCGAGGGACTGTTCGGCCACCTGGAGCGCGCCATGACGGCTTCGGGTTTCCTCGACCCGGCCAACCCGGGACGGCTGATGCCGAGGCTGCGCCGGCTTTTCGCCCGTACCCGCCTGGAGCGCGAGGAGATCAACATCCTGCGCGGCATGCTCAATTCCTTCTCGCACAAAGTTGACTGAAATGCTTGGGCAATTTAGCATTATCAGACTTTACTAATAATGGATCGCGGCATGCTCGATCGCTTGCGGGAAGACGTCAGCAGCGTCCTCGAACGGGACCCGGCTGCGCGCTCGAAATGGGAGGTGCTGACCTGCTATCCGGGGGTGCATGCCCTGATCCTGCATCGCTTCGCCCACGCCGCCTGGACGCGCGGGATGCGCTGGCTCGGCCGGTTCGTCTCGCATCTCGGGCGCTGGCTCACCGGCGTGGAGATCCATCCGGGCGCGGTGATCGGCCGGAAGGTGTTCATCGACCACGGCATGGGCGTGGTGATCGGCGAAACCGCCGAGGTGGGCGACGAATGCACGCTCTACCAGGGCGTGACCCTGGGCGGCACCTCGCTGCACCAGGGAAAACGCCACCCGACGCTGGGCCGCGGCGTGATCGTCGGCGCCGGGGCCAAGGTGCTCGGGCCCTTCACCGTCGGCGACGGCGCCAAGATCGGCTCGAACGCCGTGGTGGTCAAGGAGGTGCCGGCCGGCGCCACCGCGCTGGGCAACCCGGCCCGCATCATCGAACCGGGACGCGAGCAGGAGCGCGAGGAGAAGGCGCGCGCGCTGGGCTTTTCGGCCTACGGCGTGACCGCCAACATGGACGACCCGCTGGCCAAGGCGATCCACGGCCTGCTCGACCACGCGGTGGAAACCGACCGGCGCCTGGAGCACCTGCTGGCGCTGCTCAGGCGCGCCGGCGTGGCCCTGGACGAGGAGATGGCCAAGGCGGACGAATTCGACCCGGGCTATCTCGGCAAAATAGTTGACTAAAACGTTCAGGATTTGTATAGTTGATAAGAATGTTCAGGTATTCCCAACCCCACAGAGCAGGAACAAGACCATGCGATTGACGACGAAAGGCCGGTTTGCCGTGACCGCCATGATCGATCTGGCGCTGCGCCAGCACGAGGGCCCGGTCACGCTGGCGGGGATCAGCGAGCGCCAGAAGATCTCCCTGTCCTACCTGGAACAGCTCTTCGGCAAGCTGCGCCGCCACAAGCTGGTGGCGAGCGTGCGCGGGCCGGGCGGCGGCTACTGCCTGGCCAGACCGATGACCGAGATCTCGGTGGCGGACATCATCGTGGCGGTCGACGAGCCTCTGGATGCCACCTCGTGCGGCGGCAAGGAGAACTGCCAGGACGAGCACCGCTGCATGACCCACGACCTGTGGACCAACCTGAACAAGCGCATGTTCGAGTACCTGGATTCGGTGCCGCTGGGCGAACTGGTGGCCCAGCAGAAGAAGCCCGAGGCCACGGTGCTGCGCGACGAGCGGCCGCGCAGCCGCGCCAGGATCGCCGGCATCCCGATCTCCGCCTGAACGATGTTCGCCCCGGCCTACCTCGACCACAACGCCACGACGCCGCTGGATCCGCGGGTGCTCGAAGCGATGCTGCCGTTCCTGACGCAGCGCTTCGGCAACGCCTCCAGCCGGCACGAGTACGGGCGGCAGGCCAGGGCGGCGGTCGACTCGGCGCGCCAGCAGGTGGCGGCGGCGGTCGGAT
>DATMWM010000082.1:0-2294 GCA_035562535.1 Rhodocyclaceae bacterium
GCGCAGCGCCTTGTGCATCAGGTGGGTGGCCGAGTGGTTGCGCATGGTGCGGGCGCGCGCCGCCGTGTCGACCTGGGCCTGCACCATGTTGCCCACGGTCAGCCGGCCGCGGATCACCCGGCCGTGGTGGCCGAACACGTCCGCCTGGATCTTCTGCGTGTCATCGACCGAGAAGCCGCCATGGGCCGAATCGAGCGCCCCGCGGTCGCCGACCTGGCCGCCGGACTCGGCGTAGAACGGCGTGCGGTCGAGCACCACCACGCCCTCCTCGCCCTCGGCGAGCTCGTTTACCTGCGCGCCGCCGCGGTAGAGCGCGACGATCTCGCCCTCGACCGCGAGCGTCTCGTAGCCGAGGAAGGCGGTGGCCACGCCGTCGTACTCGAACTTGCCGCCCATCCTGAACTTCGAGGCCGCGCGCGCCATCTCGCGCTGGCGCTCCATCGCGGTTTCGAAGCCGGCGTGGTCGACCGCGAAGCCGCGCTCGCGCGCCATGTCCGCGGTCAGATCGACCGGGAAGCCGTAGGTATCGTAGAGCCGGAACACGGTCTCGCCGTCCAGGCTCTTCTCCGGCGAGGCGAGCGCCGCCTCGAGCAGGTTCATGCCGTGCTCCAGGGTCTCGGCGAAGCGCTCCTCCTCCTGGCGCAGCACTGCCGCCACCTTCTCCTGCGCCGCCGGCAATTCCGGGTAGGCCTCGCCCATGACGCGGGCTAGGTCCGCCACCAACCTGTGGAAGAAGGGCTGCTTCTGGCCCAGCTTGTAGCCATGGCGGATGGCGCGGCGGATGATCCGGCGCAGCACGTAGCCGCGCCCGTCCGAGCCGGGGATCACGCCGTCGACCACCAGGAAGGCGCAGGCGCGGATGTGGTCGGCGATCACCCGCAGGCTGGGGCTGGCGCGGTCCGTCGCGCCGGTCTCGCGGGCGGCCGCGGCGATCAGTTCCTCGAACATGTCGATCTCGTAGTTCGAGTGCACGTGCTGCAGCACCGCGGCCAGGCGCTCCAGGCCCATGCCGGTGTCCACGCTCGGCTTGGGCAGCGGATGCAGCACGCCGGCCTCGTCGCGGTTGAACTGCATGAACACCAGGTTCCAGATCTCGATGTAGCGGTCGCCGTCGGCGTCCGGCGAACCGGGCGGCCCGCCCTCGATGCCCGGGCCGTGGTCGTAGAAGATCTCGGAGCACGGCCCGCAGGGGCCGGTGTCCGCCATCTGCCAGAAGTTGTCGGAGGTGAATTTCGGCGCGCCCGGCTTGTCGCCGATGCGCACGCAGCGCTGCGCCGGCACGCCGATCTCGCGCGTCCAGATCTCGTAGGCCTCGTCGTCCTCGTGATAGACCGTGGTCCACAGCTTTTCGGCGGGAATGCCATAGACCCCGGTCACCAGTTCCCAGGCGTAGCGGATCGCGTCGCGCTTGAAGTAGTCGCCGAAGCTGAAGTTGCCGAGCATCTCGAAGAAGGTATGGTGGCGCGCGGTGTAGCCCACGTTCTCCAGGTCGTTGTGCTTGCCGCCGGCGCGCACGCAGCGCTGCGAGGTGGTGGCACGGTTGTACGGCCGCTTGTCGTGGCCGAGGAAGACATCCTTGAACTGCACCATGCCGGCGTTGGTGAACAGCAGGGTCGGGTCGTTGCCCGGCACCAGCGGGCTGGAGGCGACGATCTGGTGGCCCTTGGAGGCGAAGTAGTCGAGGAACTTGCGGCGTATCTCGGCGCTTTTCATGGACGTTGCGATCCGGCTGGGCGCCCGCCGCCGGGACGGCGGCGAAGCGGTTGATAAAGCGGGGCATTGTATCATCGGGGCCTGCCGTCTCCGGCCGCCGCCGGAGCGGCGCAACCAGCGGAGTCCGCGCCATGCGCCACGTCCTGGCCCTGGATCAGGGCACCACCAGTTCGCGCGCCATCGTCTTCGACGAGGAGGGCCGCATCTGCGGCCTGGCGCAGAAGGAACTGCCGCAGATCTACCCGCGGCCGGGCTGGGTCGAGCACGACCCGCTGGTGATCTGGCGCGACCAGCTCGAGGCGGCGCGCCAGGCGATCGCCAACGCGCGGCTGCGCGCCCTGGACATCGCCGCCATCGGCATCACCAACCAGCGCGAAACGACCGTCCTGTGGGAACGGGACGGCGGCCGGCCCCTGGCGAACGCGATCGTCTGGCAGGACCGGCGTACCGGCGAGGCTTGCGCCCGGCTGCGTAGCGGCGGACTGGAGCCGCAGGTGCGCAGCCGCACCGGGCTGCTGCTCGATCCGTATTTCTCCGCCACCAAGCTCGCCTGGCTGCTCGACACCCTGCCCGGCGCACGC
>DATMWM010000083.1:0-6855 GCA_035562535.1 Rhodocyclaceae bacterium
TTCCTCGATCCGCCGTATCGGCAGGGATGGCTGGAGAGGGTGCTGGAACCGCTGCAACGCATCCTGCAGCCGGACGCGCTGGTGTACGCGGAGGCGGAACGCGAACTGGGCGACCTGGGGCCGTGGCGGACGGTGCGCCACAAGAAGGCGGGGCAGGTCCATTACCATCTGATGCGGATTGAATCGCCGTGATGAACTGTGTTGCGATCTATCCCGGAACCTTCGACCCGGTCACGCGCGGGCACGAGGATCTGGTGCGGCGGGCGGCGAAGCTCTTCGACCGCGTCGTGGTCGGCGTGGCCGATAGCCGATCCAAGCGCCCGTTCTTTTCGCTGGAGGAGCGGGTCGAGATGGCGCGCAGCGCGCTGTCCGGCTACGCGAACGTCGAGGTGCACGGCTTCACCTGCCTGCTGATGGAGTTCCTGCACGCCCACGGCGCCCAAGTGATCCTGCGCGGCCTGCGCGCCGTGTCCGACTTCGAGTACGAGTTCCAGATGGCCGGAATGAACCGGATTCTGTACCCGGATGTCGAAACACTGTTCCTTACGCCTGCCGAGCAGTACATGTTCATTTCCGCGACGATGGTGCGGGAAATCGCGATGCTCGGCGGCGATGTTTCCAAGTTCGTGCAGCCTCTGGTGCGCGAGCGGCTGGTTGAAAAAGTGAACGCGAAGGCGTAGCGAGGAAACGAGAAATGGCTTTGATCATCACCGACGAGTGCATCAACTGCGACGTGTGCGAGCCGGAGTGCCCGAACGGCGCGATCTACCAGGGTACGGAGATCTACGAGATCGACCCGGAGAAGTGCACGGAATGCGTCGGTCACTTCGACACCCCGCAGTGCCGGGAGGTGTGTCCGGTGGACTGCATCCCGGTGAACCCGGACTACGTCGAGACGCAAGACCAGCTGATGGAGAAGTTCCTGCGCCTGACGGCGCAGAAGTAATCGGGAAGCAGAGTCCCCCTGCGCCCGGGGGCGGAAACGATCAGGCTGCGGCGGCCGCGAGTTCCGTGCGCGCCGAGAGCGTGCTCCGCAGTCCCTCGACCAGGGCGCTCATTTCGGCGAGTTGCTTGAGCAGGGTCGACTCCATCTGAGTCAGCTCCCTGATGCGCTCTTCCAGCGTGTCGGTGGCCTGGTGGATGCGCTTGACGCTCTCCAGCCTGCGCTTGAGCTGGAGCTGATATTCCCTGACCTGGGTTTCGAGCGGCGCCATCACGGCGCGCAGCCAGATTTCGACGTCGCGGTTCGCCATTTCGAAGGTGCGGCGGGCGTGGACCGCGATGGTCTCGAAAAATTTCTGGGTCAGCGCCCGTTTCTCCAGCGTCACCAGGTTGATCACCGTGTTGACATGCTGGTTGAACGCATCTTCCAGGCGGTCGATTTCCTTTTCGTGCTTGAGCAGCGAGAACGGCGTCGGCGCGGCGAGCTTCAGCCCGTGCTCGACCGCGAAGCGCTTGTACATAGCCTCCAGCATCCGGCTGATCTCCTCGACCTCGCCCTTCGATTTCTTCAGCTTGTCGCGCAGGTGGAGGAAGAAGCCGGTCATCGCCTCGCGCAGGCTGCGCGAGAAGGCGGCCTCCAGCATCTGGTCGCGCGTGCGCCGGGTCTCGTTGCGGATGCCCTCCATCCCCAGGTGGGCGTAGAGCTTGTTGGTCAGCGCCGAGAACACGCTGCGCACGGCGTAGAACTGCTGCAGCCCGCGCTCGAATTCGTCCTTCTCCACCTTGACCTTGCGCATCATGTATTCGATGACGCCCTGGTTCTTGCCGCGCAGGTCGTTGAGTTCCTGCAACTGCTCGCGCAGGCCGGTCAGGCGCGATTCGAGCAGTTCGCCGGTTCGCAGCGTGATCTCCTCCACCTCGCGGCCGGCGGCCTCGCCCACGATCTCCTGCTTGGCGGGGATGAGTTCCTGCACCAGCGCGCGTTCGAGCACCGGGATGCGGCTGCTGACGAGCAGTTCAGCATCGTTGCCGATCTTGGCCACCAGGGCTTTTTGCGCGGAAACCGGGTAGATCTGGCCGGCGGGCAGGTCGAGCGTATCCGCCACGCTGACGACCTGCTTGGCGATCTCGGCGTCGATCTCCTCCAGAGTCCGCAGGCCGTCCCACAACCCGTCGATCTTGTTCAGCACGACCAGTTGGCCGCGCCGGCTGCTGCCGATGCCCTTGACGTGGTGGCGCCAGACCGCCAGATCGGACTGGGTGACGCCGGTGTCCGCCGCAAGGATGAATAGCACCGCGTGGGCGCTGGGCAGCAGGGAAAGCGTCAGCTCCGGTTCGCCGCCGATCGCGTTCAGCCCGGGGGTGTCCAGGATGACCAAGCCCTGGCGCAGCAGCGGATGGGGGAAGTTGATCACCGCGTGGCGCCACGCGGGGATGGCCACCAGACCCTGCGCGTCAGGCTTGAGGCCCTTCTCGCCGGTCGGATCGATTGCGAAGCCGAGCGCGCTCGCGGCCTCGGGCGCGACCCATTTCTGCTCGCTGACCTGGCGCATCGCCTCCTGCATCTGCTCGGCGGAATCCGGGTCGAGCGGCACGACCTGCCATTCCTCGCCGTAGCGTTTGAGCTCGGCGATGGTGGCATGGGTGCTGCGGCTCTCTATCGGCAGCAGTTCGATGGAAGGCGGCCGGGCGTCGTCCCAGAGCAGCTCGGTCGGGCACATGGTCGTGCGCCCGGCGCTCGACGGCAGCACGCGCTGTCCGTAATCGCCGAAGAAGATCGCGTTGATCAACTCCGACTTGCCGCGGGAGAACTCCGCCACGAAGGCCACCGTCAGGCGGTCGCCGCGCAGCCTTTCCAGCAGCCGGTCCATCCGCAGGTCGGTCTGACCGTCGGCCAGTTCGTTCTCGTTCAGCCAGACGCGGATGCGCAGCACGCTGCTGGCCAGCGCGGCGCGCCAGGCGCTGTAGGCTGAAAAATGGGAGGCGATTGTCACGTCGGCACTATCGGCGGAGGTGCTTGCGACTTTAGCACGGCCCGGACGCGGTTCTCAGCGCTGGCAGCGCGGGCAGAAATAGCTGGCGCGCTGGGCCTGCCGCAGCACCCGGATCGGCGTGCCGCAAAGCCGGCAGGGTTGCCGCTCGCGGCCGTAGACGAAGTACTGCTGCTGGAAATACCCCGGATTGCCGTCGCCGCCGACGAAGTCGCGCACGCTGCTCCCGCCGGCGTCCAGCGCTGCCTCCAGGGTGGCGCGGATGGCCTCGTGCAGCCGGGCCCAGCGCATCCGGCCGATGCGCCCGGCGGCCGTGCGCGGATCGATCCCCGAGCGGAACAGGCTCTCCGAGGCATAGATGTTGCCGACCCCGGCGACGACGCGCCCGTCCATCAGGAAGGGCTTGACCGGCGTGCTGCGCCCGCGGCTCGCCTGGAACAGCCCTTCGGCGGTGAATTCCGCGGACAGGGGCTCCGCGCCGAGCCCGCGCAGCAACGGATGGCCGAGCGGGTCGGCGCCGCCCCAGAGCAGGCTGCCGAAGCGGCGGGGATCATGAAAGCGGGCGGCGATCTCGCCAAAGCGAAGCTCGACATGATCGTGCTTGCCGGCCGCCTGTCCCGCGTGCGACGCCTGCAGACTGCCGGACATGCCCAGATGGACGATCAGGGTACCGTTGTCGAAGCGCAGCAGCAGGTACTTTCCGCGCCGGGCGATATCCACCAGCCGCCGCCCGGTCAGGCGCGCTCCGAGGTCTTCCGGCACCGGATAACGCAGCCGCGGCTCGCGGACCACGACCTCGGTCAGCCGCCTTCCGGCCAGCACCGGGAGCAGGCCGCGGCGCGTGACTTCGACTTCGGGCAGTTCGGGCATCGGCTCGGCATCCTGCGGACATCGTCTGCGTGCGACCGGCTCATGCGCACGACAGGACGCGCTTGCCGTGGCGCAAAAAACTCCCTAACATCGGCCGCACTATATTGTAAAAGCCCCTTCCCACCTCGCGTGCCCTCCCCTCTAGTTCCAGCGCTCCCGCAGTTCATGCGAACCATGCGAATTGCGGCAGCGTGCAGCGCCATTCTCGCCGGTTGTGCCCAGATTCCCTCCAAGACCACCGAAGCCGGTCCGGAGGCGAGCGCGCCCGCCGCAACCCAGGCCCGCGAGCAGCCCCGGCCCGAACCGCCGGCGCGGGTCGAGCCGCTGCCCAATCAGGATCTGACCGCCCAGATCCTCTACCAGTTGCTGCTGGCCGAGATCGCCGGCCAGCGCGGCGATCTCGCCTTGTCGGCGGCCGCCTATCTCGATCTCGCCAAGAAGACCCGCGACCCACGCATCGCCCGCCGGGCGACCGAGGTGGCGCACTACGGGCGGCAGAACGACGCCGCGATCGACGCGGCGATCGTCTGGCTGGACATCGATCCGGAATCCCCGCAGGCCCGCCAGATGCTCGTGAGCCTGCTCGCGCAGTCCGGACGCTATGCCGAGATGCAGCCCGAGCTGGCAAAGATGCTGGCGGACAATCCGAACGACGTCGGCGCCAGCATCCAGCGCATCGGGCGCCTGCTCGCGCGCAATCCGGACCGCCGCGCCGTCCTCGGCGTGGTGGACACCTTCACCCAGCCCTATCTCGGTGTGCCCGAAGCGCGCATTCTGCGCGCCCAGACCGCGCATTCGGCCGGCGAGCAGGAGCGTGCGCTCAGGGAGATCGATGCGGCGCTCGATCTCCAGCCCGACTCCGAACAGGCGATCCTGATCAAGGCCCAGATGCTCCAGCAGGACGCGCCGGCCAAGGCGCTGGAGACCCTGCGCGTGTTCCTGCAGCGCTATCCGAATGCCCGCGACGTGCGGCTGCAGTATGCGCGCGCGCTGGTGGGCGAGAAGCGCTACGAGGAGGCGCGCGCGGAGTTCCAGCGGCTGCTCGCCGACTTTCCGGACAACAACGACGTGCTTTTCGCCGTCGGCGCTCTCTCGTTCCAGTTGAACGATTACCCCGCCGCCGAGAAGAGCTTTCGCAAGCTGATCGACAACGAGTATCCGGACACCGGCGCGATCCGGCTCTACCTCGGCCAGATCAGCGAGAACCAGAAGCGGCTGGACGACGCGCTCGGCTGGTACGGTTCGGTGCCCGCGGGCGAGCAGTACATCGCGGCGCAGATCCGCATGGCCCAGGTGCTCGCCCAGCAGGGCAAGCTGGACGAGGCGCGCCGGCATCTCCAGCAGGCGAGCACCGCCAGCAATCGCGAGCGGGTCCAACTCACCCTGGCCGAGGCGCAGTTGTTGCGCGACAACGGCCGCACCCAGGAAGCCTTCGACGTGCTCGACCGGTCGCTCGCGGCCCAGCCGAACCAGCCGGATCTGCTCTACGAGGCCGGGCTGCTGGCCGAGCGGCTCGGCCGCACCGACGTGTCCGAGTCCTATCTGCGCAAGCTGATCCAGATCAAGCCCGACCATGCCCACGCCTACAATGCGCTGGGCTATTCGCTGGCCGACCGCAACGAGCGGCTGGATGAGGCCCAGTCGCTGATCGGCAAGGCGCTCCAGCTTTCGCCGGACGATCCCTTCATCATGGACAGCATGGGCTGGGTGCTCTTCCGCAAGGGCGACTTCAAGGGCGCGCTCGACTACCTGACCCGCGCCTACGCGCTGCGCCCTGATCCCGAGATCGCCGCCCACCTCGGCGAAGTGCTCTGGGCGATGGGCCGCAAGGACGAGGCGGCCAAGACCTGGAAGGACGCCGCCAAGGCCAACCCCGGCAACGAGGTGCTCAGCGGCGCGATCAAGCGCTTCCTGCAGTAGCTAAGACGATGGGCGGGCGGCTGCTGGCGGCCATGGCCGCCCTGATCGTTTCCGCCTGTGCCGCCGTCCCTTCCGCGCCCCTGCCGTCCGGGCCGCGGCCGGCACGCAACGACATCGGCCAGTTCGCGCTCGCCGGCCGCGTCGCGGTGCGCAACGGTGCGGAAAGCTTCTCCGCCCGGATCGAATGGACGCACGCGTCAGACGGTCGGGATGAGATCCTGATCACCTCCCCGCTCGGTCAGGGCGTCGCGCGGCTGCGCGCCGACCGGCACGGGGCGAGCGTGGAGACCGCCGAGGGGCAGCGCCACGAGGCGCCCGATCTCGATGCCTTGAGCGAGCAGGTGTTCGGCGCCCGGCTGCCCCTGTCCCAGTTGCCGCGCTGGGTGGTCGGCCAGGTCTGGAACGCGGTGGATGGCCTGGAACTCGACGCCGCCGGCCGGCCACTGCGCTTCTCCGATCAGGGCTGGACGGTCGCCTATCTCGATTACGAGGACGCCGCGCCCGAGGCCCTGCCCACGCTCATCCGGCTGCAGCGCGGCGATCTGGAACTGCGGCTGAAGGTCGACCAGTGGGGCGGCCTGTCGTGATCGAGTGGGGCATCCCGCTGCCCGCGCCGGCCAAGCTCAACCTGTTCCTGCACGTGGTGGGACGGCGCCCGGACGGCTATCACCTGCTGCAGACCGCCTTCCGCATGGTGGACCGCTGCGACTGGATCCGTCTGGATCCGCGCGCCGACGGGCAGGTGCGGCGGGCGGCCGAACTGCCCGGCGTGCCGGAGGACGCCGATCTCACGGTGCGGGCGGCCCGCCTGCTTCGGCGGGCGGCGGGTGTGTCGGCGGGCGTCACCATCGGCCTGGACAAGCGGCTGCCGGCCGGCGGCGGCCTCGGCGGAGGCAGTTCCGACGCGGCCACCGTGCTGATCGCGCTGAATCGGCTGTGGGGCCTGGACTGGCCGGCCGGACGGCTCCAGGATCTCGGCCTGGAACTCGGCGCCGACGTACCCTTCTTCGTCTTCGGCTGCAGCGCCTTTGCTGAGGGCGTCGGCGAGAAACTTCAGCCGCTCGCGCTTGGCCCGGCCTGGTACTTGGTGATCGAGCCCGGCGTGACCGTGCCGACCCAGGAGATCTTCGCC
>DATMWM010000084.1:0-4878 GCA_035562535.1 Rhodocyclaceae bacterium
CGGCAAGGTCAGCGGGTCGGTGTCGCGCAAGACCGACTACGTGGTGGCGGGCGCGGAGGCGGGCTCCAAGCTCGCCAGGGCGCGGGAACTGGGCGTCGAGGTGATCGACGAAGACGCGCTGCGGCGGCTGCTGCAGGCGCAACGGACGGAGTGAGAACGATGAAAAAGCTGACCAAGGCGGTATTCCCGGTGGCAGGTCTGGGGACGCGGTTTTTGCCGGCCACCAAGGCGAGTCCCAAGGAAATGCTGCCCGTGGTGGACAAGCCGCTGATCCAGTACGCGGTCGAGGAGGCGGTGGCCGCCGGGGTCACCGACATGGTGTTCGTCACCGGCCGCACCAAGCGGGCGATCGAGGACCACTTCGACAAGGCCTACGAAATGGAGGCGGAACTCGAAGCGCGCGGCAAGCACGAGCTGCTGAAGATCGCCCAGGAGACCGTGCCCAAGCACATCAACTGCATTTACATCCGCCAGTCCGAGCCGCTCGGCCTGGGCCACGCGGTGCTCTGCGCCGCGCCGGTGGTCGCCGACGAACCCTTCGCCATCCTGCTCGCCGACGACCTGATCGACGGCAATCCGCCGGTGCTCAAGCAGATGGCCGAGGTGTACAACTACTACCACTGCTCGGTCCTGGGCACGATGAACGTGGCGCGCGAACAGACCCGGCAGTACGGGATCGTCAGCACCGAGAGCGAGAGCGGAGAGGTGCAGCGCGTGCGGGCGATCGTCGAGAAGCCGGCCCCGGACAAGGCACCCTCGACGCAGGCGGTGGTCGGGCGCTACATCCTGACGCCGCGGATCTTCGATCATCTGCGCGCCGTGCAGCCGGGCGCCGGCGGCGAGATCCAGCTCACCGACGGCATCTCCGCGATGCTCGAGGAGGAGGCCGTGCTCGCCTACCAGTTCAAGGGCACCCGCTACGACTGCGGGTCGAAGATCGGCTACCTCAAGGCCACCGTGGCGCTGGCGCGCAAGCACCCGGAGGTCGGCGCGGAATTCACCCGCTATCTGGCCGAGCTGAAGCTGCCGAAGCAGGCGGAGCGGAGTTGACCTAGGTCACAAAGTCGCCGAAGCGGATCAGAATACACTTATGGACTTTGCAACCCCCTAAGGAGCAAGCCATGGCTGACAAGCTGATGATCGTGATGGTCAACACCGACCCGCGGAACGGACCGGAACTCGGCGCGCCGTTCTTCCAGGCCACCGTTGCGGCGGCGATGGAATACGAGGTCGAGGTGATCATGACGGCCGGCGCCGGGTCGCTGGCGATCAAGGGCGTGGCGGAGAAGCTCTTCGTCAAGGAAGGCTCGCCGAAAAGCGTCTACGATTTCATGAAGGACGCCCACGAGGCGGGCGTGAAGTTCAAGGTGTGCACCCCGACGCTGGAAATCTGGGGCAACGAGCTGATCCCCGAGGTCGAGGAGACCGTCGGCGGCGCCTACGTCATTTCCCAGGCGATGGACGACGACGTCGTCACGCTGACCTACTGATCCGCCTCGCGGCGAGGCCTGTGGGCCTCGCCGCAATCCATCCCAGTCCGTGCTGAGTGTCGAGCAGGCCCGCGAAGTCCTCGCCGCCGCCGAGCTGATCTGCCCGGCTGAGCAGGTCGCCGCCGCGGTGCGGCGCGTGGCGCAGGAGGTCACGGCCGCGCTCGGGGATGCCAATCCGCTGGTGCTCTCGGTGATGGGCGGCGCGGTGGTTTTCACCGGCCAGTTGCTGCCGCAACTGCGCTTCCCCCTTGATTTCGACTATGTCCATGTGAGCCGCTACGGGGACGCCACCCGCGGCGGCGAACTGCGCTGGATCGCCGCGCCGCGCGAGGCGATCGAGGGGCGCACGGTGCTCGTGCTGGACGACATCCTGGACGAGGGCGTGACCCTGGCGGCGATCCGCCGGAGGATGCTGGAGTCCGGAGCGCTGGCCTGCCACGCCGCGGTGTTCGCCGACAAGGACATCGGCAGGGAAAAGCCGATCGCCGCGGATTTCGTCGGCATCCGGCTGCCGAACCGCTACGTGTTCGGCTTCGGCATGGACATCTCGGGCGCCTGGCGGAATCTGCCGGAGGTCTACGCGGTCAGGGAATCGCGCGGCTGATCAGCGGCCGTGCCGGGCAGCGGTCAGCAGATTGCGGAAGGTCTTTCCGCGCGGCAGGCGGTAGATGTCGAAGTCGGCGTCGACCGAGAGGATCTCGCGCAGGCCGCAGCGCTGGCTTAACACGACCAGCGAGGCATCGGCGAAGTCCATGGGGCGATCCGAGTACTTGCGCGATAGCTCCAGGATCTCCTCGATCGACTCGGGCGGGAGGTTCTCGACCGCCACGCCGCCGGCCGCGACGAATGCGAGGAAATCGAGTTTCGCCGGTTCGCCGAGCAGGGCGCAGACTTCGGTCAGCACCGGCCAGGTCGTGTGCAGCCGGCAGGGGTTCTCGCGCAGGAAGGCAACGACGTGCGCATGAAAGCGGTCGTCGCGGTCGAACAGGGCGATCAGCGGACCGCTATCGACGAGCGTGCTTTGCACGCACGGCTTCCCGGAAGGCGGCCTTTCGCGTGATCGACCGATCGGTATCCCCGCCGCCCCAGCGGCCGAACAGTTCCGCGCCGATGGCGTAGGCATCGGCCGGCGCGGCCTTGTGCGCCAGGTACTCGCGCAGGCTTTCCTTGACTGCCTGGCTTTTCGGAATGCCGGCGCGTGCGCAATAGGCTTCGAGCTCGCGTTCCAGTTCCGGATCGAGGCGCACGGCAAGGGTCATGGCAGGCTCCGTGTAATACACATCGTATTACAACACGGTGCGCGGGAGAGGTCAATGCCCTGCCTTCGCCCCGCGCGTGCGGACCGCTGCTTGAGGGGCTCCGCGGCCGCGCGGGCTGGTCAGCCTCTACGCCGAAACTTCACTGCGCGCCGCACGCTTGCGATCATGTTCTTTCAGGAAGCGCTTGCGCAGGCGGATCGACTTCGGGGTGATCTCGACCAGTTCGTCGTCGGCGATGAACTCGATCGCGGATTCGAGCGTGAGCGCGATCGGCGGGGTGAGCATGATCGCCTCGTCCTTGCCGGAGGCGCGGATGTTGGTGAGCTGCTTGGTCTTGACCGGGTTGACCACCAGGTCGTTGTCGCGCGAATGCACGCCGATGATCATGCCCTCGTAGAGCGGATCGCCGGGGCTGACGAACATGCGGCCGCGGTCCTGCAGCTTCCACAGCGCGTAGGCCACGGCCTCGCCCTGCTCGGCGGAGATGAGCACGCCGTTGCGCCGCTCTGCCATGTCCGGCTTCATCGGCCCGTAGTCGTCGAAGACGTGGCTCTTGATGCCGGTGCCGCGGGTCAGGTTGAGGAACTCGCCCTGGAAGCCGATCAGCCCCCGGGCGGGAATGCGGTATTCGAGCCGCACCCGGCCCTTGCCGTCGGGCTGCATGTCCTGCAGGTCGCCGCGCCGCTCGCCCAGCGCCTGCATGACCGCGCCCTGGTGCGCCTCCTCGACGTCCACGGTGAGGAACTCGAAGGGCTCGCACTTCGACCCGTCGATCTCCTTGAGCACCACCCGCGGCTTGGACACCGCCAGCTCGTAGCCCTCCCGGCGCATGTTCTCCAGCAGGATGGTCAGGTGCAGCTCGCCGCGGCCGGAGACCAGGAACACGTCGGCATCCGCGGTGTCCTCGACCCGCAGGGCGACGTTGCTCATCAGCTCGCGCGACAGGCGCTCGCGCAACTGCCGGCTGGTGACGAACTTCCCTTCGCGTCCGGCGAAGGGCGAGGTGTTGACCTGGAAGTTCATGGTCAGGGTGGGCTCGTCGACCGTGAGCATGGGCAGCGCCGCGGGCTGCTGCGGATCGCACAGCGTGACGCCGATGCCGACTTCCTCGACGCCGTTGATCAGCACGATGTCGCCGGCCTCGGCTTCCTCGGTCAGCACGCGCTCCAGCCCCTCGAACACCAGCACCTGATTGACCCGCGCCCGGATCGGCGCCGGATCGTCCGGGCCCTTCATCACCAGCACGTCCTGCAGCGGGCGCACGCGGCCGTGCTTGATCCTGCCGATGCCGATGCGGCCGACGAAGCTCGAGTAATCCAGGGACGAGATCTGCAGCTGCAGCGGGCTGGCGGCGTCCACGTCGGGGGTGGGCACGTGGCTGAGGATCGCCTCGAACAGCGGACGCATGTCCAGCCGCGTCTCGACGGCTTCGCCGGCCTCGACGCTCCCCTCTCCCCCCGCGGGAGAGGGGCCGGGGGTGAGGGCGAATGCGGGCAGGTCGCGCAGATCCGAGACGGCGTAACCGTTCAGCGCCGAGGCGTAGACCACCGGGAAGTCGAGCTGCTCCTCGGTGGCGCCGAGCTTGTCGAACAGGTCGAAGGTGTGGCTCACCACCCAGTCCGGACGTGCGCCCGGGCGGTCGATCTTGTTGACCACCACGATCGGCTTCAGGCCCTGGGCCAGCGCCTTGCGCGTGACGAAGCGGGTCTGGGGCATCGGCCCCTCGACTGCGTCGACCAGCAGGAGCACGCCGTCCACCATGGACAGCACGCGCTCGACCTCGCCGCCGAAGTCGGCATGGCCCGGGGTATCCACGATGTTGATGTGGGTGCCCTGGTAGTTGATCGCGCAGTTCTTCGCCAGGATGGTGATGCCGCGCTCGCGCTCCAGGTCGTTCGAGTCCATGACCCGCTCCTGCACGTGCTGGTAGGCGGCGAAGGTGCCGGACTGCTTGAGGAGTTGATCCACGAGCGTGGTCTTGCCGTGGTCGACGTGGGCGATGATGGCGATGTTGCGCAGGGGGCGGGACATGGTTCGGAGGACGGCGGGAAAAGGCGGGTGAGGGGCGCGGATTCTAACACGCGGCCCGCTTTGCCCCCCGGAGCGGGCCGCCGGCGCCATGCTAGAAT
>DATMWM010000085.1:0-3873 GCA_035562535.1 Rhodocyclaceae bacterium
CCCGAGTGCGTCCGATCTGCTGGCCGCCGGCAGCCATGCCGCCAGTTACGCGGCGTGGCTGGTCAGCGAGGAGGTTCGCCATGCGATCGGACGCTTCCAGCATCGCCTGAGCGCCGATCCGGCGCAGTTGTCCGGAGTTGCACACGAGTTGCTCGCTGCGATGGCCCTGGAGATCAGTGCGGCATTGCGCCACTTCGGTGCCGCGATCGCGCACCGGCAGGCACTCGCCTTCGACCTCGCGCGCCGTGCGCAGCTGGCCACCGTGATGCTCGTCGTCAGCCGCTACGCCGCCCGGCAACAGGATCCACTGGTTCGGCAGGCCGGCGTCTGCGCAGCGCTGGATCTCGGCACGCGCCTGACGGATTCGCGTCCGACCGGGCAGATGTACCACCTGGTCACCGAGCTGGGGCGTGCGGTGGCCGAAGGCCGCTTCGCACCGGTGCAGGATGCCGAGCGGGGGTCAGTGCTCATGGCCGAATCGGCCGCAGGGTGATTTCCGGTCCGACTGTCCCTGCCTCATCGGCCGGCTCGGCTGGGCGACGAATGGACGCGGGTAGCGTGGAAGTGCTCGTTGAGGGAACGGGGCCCGAGACGTTCGTGCTGATCCATGGTTGGCCCGACACCCATCGGCTTTGGGATCGGCAGGTCGTGGCGCTCAGAGACAACTACCGGTGCGTCCGCTTCACTTTGCCAGGCTTCGATCCACGCAGGCCGCGGCAGGCCTACTCCCTCGATGAAGTGGTGGAAACGATTTGCCGCATCGTCGAGCACACCTGCCCGGGCGAACAGGTCACCCTGCTGCTGCACGACTGGGGTTGCTTCTTCGGCTACCAGTTCGCCATGCGCTACCCGCAGCGCGTCAAGCGCGTCATCGGCGTCGATGTCGGCGATGTGGGTTCGCGCCGCCATCTGCAGGAGTTGAGCCCGAAGGCGAAAGCGATGGTCGTCGGCTACCAGGTCTGGCTGGCGCTGGCCTGGCGCATCGGCGGACGGTTCGGCGACTGGATGGCCCAGACGATGGCGCGTGCGTTACGTTACCCGGGCGACCCGCAGTGCGTCGGTGCGCAGATGGGTTACCCGTACTACGTGCAGTGGACCGGCGCGCTCGGCGGCTACCGGCAGGCGAAGGCATTCACCCCGGCCTGCCCGATGCTCTTTGTTTACGGCAAGCGCAAGCCGCTCATGTTCCATTCATCGGCCTGGGCGGAAGAGATCGCCGAGAGGTCCGGCAGCCAGGTGCTCGGCTTCGAAACCGGGCACTGGGTAATGGTCGAAAAACCCGAGGAATTCAACCAGGCCGTGACCGCGTGGATGAGCGCAGGTGACGCAGTGGCGCAATCGCGTTGAATCCCCATCCGGAAACGCCTCCATGCTCATGAGCGCACACTGGAACCGGCGTTCGCCAAGACCGACATCCCACCGGTAGCGATCCAATGAGCTTCGCCGTTGCCGACGACGCGCTGGCCCTGCAGCGCCTGTACGACTGGGAGACCGCCGACCCCGAGCGTGTCGTGCTCACGCAGCCGATGGGAGGCACCGAGGTACGCGAGTTCACCTGGGCGCAGGTGATCGGCGAGGCACGGCGCATGGCCAACCATCTGTCTGGTCTCGGGTTTGCGCCCGGCGCGCGAATTGCCATCCTGTCGAAGAACACGGCACATTGGCTGATCAGCGATTTCGCGATCTGGCTCGCGGGATTCGTTTCGGTGCCGCTCTACCCCACGCTCTCGGCAGGAACGATACGCCAGATCCTCGAGCACAGCGGCAGCAGCCTGCTGTTCGTCGGCAAGCTCGACGGCTGGGAGCGCCTGAAGCCCGGCATCCCCGCGGAACTGCCGTGCATTAGCCATCCTCTGTCGCCGCACGATGCCATACAGAGCTATCCCGGCTGGGACGAGATCGTCGCCAGAACCGAGCCCTTGCCGGGCGAGCCCATGCGGCCGGGCGACGATCTGCCCACCATCGTCTACACCTCGGGCACCACCGGCACGCCCAAGGGCGTGATGCACAGCTTCGCCGCCTTCGCCTGGGCGGCCCAGGCAGGGCTCGGGCGCATGCCGATCGACGAAAGCGCCCGCATCCTCTCGCACCTGCCGCTATCCCACGTCGTCGAACGTACACTGGTCGAGCACGGCCTGCTCGCGACCGGCATGCACGTGTACTTTGCCGAGAGCCTCGAGACGTTTGCCGCCGACCTGCGCCGCGCCCGGCCCACCGTGTTCATCACGGTGCCGCGGCTGTGGATGAAGTTCCAGCAGGGCGTATTGGCCAGGATCCCCGCGCGCAGGCTCGAGCGCCTGCTCGGCATCCCGATCCTGCGCGCCATCGTGCGCAGGAAGATCCTCGCCGCGCTCGGCCTGGACCGCTGCGGCTACGCCGGCGGCGGCGCCGCCCCGATGCCCCCCGAGCTGCTGCGCTGGTACGCCAGGCTTGGCCTGAATATCGTCGAGGGCTATGGCATGACGGAAAACTGCGCGGTGAGCCACATCACCTTGCCCGACGTCCCCCGCCCCGGCACCGTCGGGCCGCCGTACCCGGGCGTGCAAAGCCGCATCGATCCGGCCACCGGCGAGATCCAGATGAACAGCGGTGCCGTGATGCTCGGCTACTACCGGGAGCCCGAGCTCACCAGACAAGCCTTCACCGACGA
This sequence comes from Rhodocyclaceae bacterium, assembly GCA_035562535.1. Lineage (GTDB taxonomy): Bacteria > Pseudomonadota > Gammaproteobacteria > Burkholderiales > Rhodocyclaceae > DATMWM01. Next base: position 2,651 of record DATMWM010000085.1, read on the forward strand.
TGGGTGGCTGCGCACCGCCGACAAGGGTACGCTCGATCCCGAAGGCAACCTGACGATCACCGGTCGGTTGAAGGACCTCTTCAAGACCAGCAAGGGCAAGTACGTGGCGCCGGCGCCGATCGAGGACAAGCTGTCGATGCACCCGGCGGTGGAAGCCTGCTGCGTGACCGGCGCGAACCTGGCGCAGCCGCTCGGGCTCGCGGTGCTAACCGCGGACGCGGCCAAGATCGCCGATGCCCCGACCGGGCGCAGGGATCTCGAACAGTCGCTGCAGGCGCACCTGAAGCAGGTCAATGAGACACTCGATCCGCACGAGCGTCTGGACTGCCTGGTCGTGATGACCGAGCCGTGGACGACCGATAGCGATCTGATCACTCCCACCTTCAAGGTCAAGCGCAATCGGGTGGAAGAACGGTTCGCACGCCATTATCCGCGCTGGGTGGGATCCCGCAGGGCCGTGGTCTGGCATCCCGCCTGAGCCGGTCCGCGGCTCGCGGCGCTGGACGGAGCAGATGTGCTGGCGCCGCCTTCTTGTGTGGTGGCCGGCGATATCCGGTGCAGCACCGCCCGCCGGCGCGACAACGATCGAACTCGAAACTGGATTGCGCGAACCCACCGGACTGCGCCGGCTCAGCGCAGCGAGGCGACTGCCTGTTCAACCGCGCGGCGGATCGGCGTGTATGCGAGCCCCAGTTCGCGTTCGGCCTTGCTGCCGTCGGCCTCCAGGCTGTGGCGCAGGGTCTGCACCTGGTCCCGCGCCATGCCCCACGGAGGCGGTCGGCCGGTCCAATCGGCGAGGCGCGTGAGCACCGCGGCCAGGGCAAGCGCGAGCGCCCCCGGTAGGGTAAGCCGCGGCAATCTGACGCCGGCGACTTGCGCAATCATGCGATTCAACTCGCCCAGCGACATGCGTGCATTGCCCACCAGGTAGCGCTCGCCGACATTGCCTGGCTTCTCCAGGGCGCGCACGATGGCCTCCGCCACGTCGCCGACATGGACAAAGGTGAGGACCGTGTCGGGGAATAGCGTCGCCGGCAGCCGCCCGCGCACGAGGTCCGCCACATACTGACCGGTGGCCTTCGGATCCCCGGCACCGAGGGCGTTAGCCGGATAGATGACCACCAGCGGCAGACCCCGCCGCTCGCGCAGATCCCAGGCGGCGCGCTCACCCGCCAGCTTGCTGCGCACATAGGCGCTGGCCGGCGCCGGGTCGTAGGGGCTTT
>DATMWM010000086.1:0-2687 GCA_035562535.1 Rhodocyclaceae bacterium
CCGGAACCGACCGGCGCGGCGAGCCCGCGTCGGATGTCATCGTCGTTTCAGATCACGGAATGGCGCCCTTCCACACTGCCGTCGGGCTGCGCAACCTGCTGTCCGGCGCGGGCGTCGACCTGGACACGATCGCCGTCCGCACCACCGGCCCGGCGGCGCACGTGTACGTGAACCTGCAGGGGCGCGAGCCGGGCGGCAGCGTCACGCCCTCCGACTACCGGCTCAAGGTGGCGCAGATCGCCGCCGCGCTGCGCAACGCGAAGGACCCGAACAGCTTCTTCAACCCGAAGTCGCAGCCGCTGTTCTCGCATGTGTGGACCCGGCCGGATGCCTGCGGCAACCCGGGCTTCTGCGTCGACGAGAACATCGGACAGGATTCGGGCGACGTGTTCGCGCTGATGGCCGAGGGCTACAACTTCGACGGCACCCAGTCGCCGGGCGTGGCGCGGCTCGGCGACGGACCGTTCGATCCGGCAGGTACGGTGTTCTCGGTGCCGAACTTCTACGGCGCCCATGGACACGACTCGGAACTCGCGTCGATGAGCGCGATCCTCTATGCGGCCGGCCCGAGTTTCCGTCAGGGGCGCAAGATCCGCACGGTGCGCAACATCGACGTCGCGCCCACGGTGATGAAGATCCTGGGCGTCGCGCCCGCGCCGACGGTGGACGGCCGGGCGATCACCCGCGCGCTGCACAGGCACGACGAGGGCGAAACGGGCAGGGACTGAGCCGGCGATGGAATCAGGGCAGCCGCATCAGCGGCTGCCCCATGCGGATGCGCGCGCCTTCGCGCACGGCTGCGCAGAGCGTGAAGCCGGGCGGGGCGAAGGCGATGATCGTCGAGCCGTGCTCGAACCAGCCGATCTCGGCGCCCTTGGCGAGCCGCGCGTCGCAGTCGAGGACGCGCGACCCGCCGTGTTCGCCGCGAAGCGGCGCGTCCAGGAAGCGCAGCCGGATGCCGGCCACGAGAATCGCGGCGACCGGCACCAGGGTGAGTTCGTGTCCGCCCGGATCGAGCCGCATGCGGATCACCGCCCGCTCGTTCCTGCAGTAGAGCCGCTCCACACGCTTCAGGGCGGGCGGATTGACGTTCCAGACGTCGCCGGGAATGTGGGTCACGCGGTTCACCCGGCAGTCGTGCGGCGCGTGGAAGCGGTGGTACATGCCCGAGGTCAGGCGCAGCGTCGCGTAGCAGCCCTGCCGGAAGGCCGCGGCGAGTTCCGGGTCGTGCAGCAGGTCCGCCAGCGCATAGCGCGAGCCCTTCGCCTGGAACGGCATGCCGTCCTCGATTCGACCGCAGGCTCCGACGATCGCGTCGCAGGGGCTGACGAGTATCGCGGGGTCGGCGTCGACCGGCCTGGCCCCGTCCTTCAACTCGCGCACGAAGCAGTCGTGCAGGCTGCGAAAGCGCGTCTTCTTCGCCTCGGACAGGTCGAGGTCGGCGAACAGCCGCCACACGCCGATGGACAGGTCGCGCACCAGCGGCTGCTCGATGCTGCCGAACCAGCCGATGAAGCGGGTGAGTTGCCGGCGGGGAATCGCGTTGGTCAGGAGAAAGTTCAGGTCTTCCTGTGCGGCCAGCCGGGCGATGGCGGAGCGGATATTCATGGCGTTGTAATCCGGCTCGGGTAAATCTCGCGGAAGGAGACACCATGGAACCGACACTTGCACTCTACGCGCTGGGCGCCGCGGCCACCGCCGCGGCGCTGCCGCGGCTCAAGGCGCGGCTCGACCTGTCGCGCGCCAAGCATCCGTCGCTCGCCGGCCATGCCCGGATCGCACGCTGGGTCGCCGCCCGGGTGCCGTTCTACGAGTACGACGAGGCGCGCTTCTTCCGCGCCGACGACGCCCCGGAGCACATCGCCGCCCGGCGGCGCGCCGGCTTCCTGGGGCTGTCGGCGCTCTATGCCGAGCGCTTCGCCGCGACCGCCGAGGCGACCGCGGGCGTCCAGGACGCAATCTCGGACCTGCAGTTCACCTCCGCCTACCGCGTGCCCTTCCAGTTCGGCCGCCACGTGCGCCGGTACCTTTCGGCCGGCGCGTTCGTCGCCTCGTCCTCGGGCGTGACCCTTACCGACCTCGACGGCAACCGGCTCTACGATCTGGGCGGATCCTACGGCGTCAATCTCTTCGGCTACGACTTCTACAAGGCGTGCATCGCCCGCGCAAACGAGCGCGTACACGCGCTCGGCCCGGTGCTCGGCCCTTACCATCCGGTGATCGCGCACAACGTGGCCCGGCTGAAGGAACTCTCCGGCCTGGAGGAGGTGTCCTTCCACATGTCCGGCACCGAGGCGGTGATGCAGGCGGTGCGGCTCGCCCGCTACCACACCCGGCGTCCAAGGCTGGTGCGCTTCTGCGGCGCCTACCACGGCTGGTGGGGCGACGTGCAGCCGGGCGTGGGCAATCCGCTGCCGGCGCGCGACACCTACACCCTGAAGGACATGGACGCCGATTCGCTGCGCGTGCTGCGCGGCCGGCGGGACATCGCCTGCGTGCTGGTCAATCCGCTGCAGGCGCTGCATCCGAACAAGGGCGCGCCGGCCGACTCCGCGCTGGTCGACGGCGCCCGCGCGGCGCGCTTCGACCGCCAGGCTTATGCGGACTGGCTGAAGGCGCTGCGGGCGGTGTGCGCCGAGCGCGGCATCGTGCTGATCTTCGACGAGGTGTTCGTCGAAGATCAGCAC
>DATMWM010000087.1:0-6805 GCA_035562535.1 Rhodocyclaceae bacterium
CGCGTCCTCAGGGAACCAGCTTCCAGTCGCCGTTCTCGATCCTCACCATGACGCGGGCGCGCTGGTCCAGCCCGACGTGGTCCTGCGGGCTCATGTTGTAGATCCCGTGGGCACCGACCACGTTGCGTGTGGCTTCGAGCGCGTCGCGCAGCGCCCGGCGGAACTCCTTGGTGCCCGGTTGGCCCTTCTTGAGCGCTTCCGGGATGGCAGCGGAGAGCAGGATGGCCGCGTCCCAGGTGTGGGCGCCGAAGGTGGTGGCGCTGCCCTTGCCGTGGGCGGCCTCGTAGCGCGTGACGTAGTCCAGGGCGACCTTCTTGATCGGGTTGCCGTCCGGCAACTGGGCGGCGACCAGGACCGGGCCGGCGGGCAGCAGCGTGCCCTCCACGTCCTTGCCGCCGACCCGCAGGAAGTCGCTGTTGGCAACGCCGTGGGTCTGGTAGATCGGCCCCTTGTAGCCCTTCTCGCGCAGTGTTTTCTGCGGCAGCGCGGCGGGCGTGCCGGCGCCGCCGATCAGGATCGCATCCGGCTTTGCCGCCAGCATCTTCAGAACCTGGCCGGTCACCGAGGTGTCGGTGCGATTGAAGCGCTCGTTGGCGACGATCTTGATCTTGCGCGCCTCGGCGAGCTTGCTGATCTCGTTCCACCAGCCCTCGCCGTAGGCGTCGGCGAAGCCGATGAAGGCCAGGGTCTTCACGTTGGCCCCGGCCATGTGGGCGACGATCGCCGTGGCCATGTGCGAGTCGCTCTGCGCGTTCTTGAACACCCAGCGGCGCTTGTCGTCCATGGGCTCGACGATGCGCGCCGAGGAGGCCATCGAGATCATCGGCGTCTCGGATTCGGCGGCGACGTCGATCATGGCCAGCGAGTTCGGCGTCGTGGTCGAGCCGACGATCACGTCCACCTTGTGCTCGCCGACCAGCTTGCGGGCGTTCTTCACCGCGCCGGTGGTGTCCGAGGCGTCATCCAGGATGATGTAGTGGATGGTCTGGCCGGCGATGGAGGTCGGGAGCAGGGCGAAGCTGTTCTTCTCCGGGATGCCCAGGGAGGCCGCAGGGCCGGAAGTGGAGATGGTTACGCCGACATGGATGTCGGCGGCGGCGCCGCCGGCCCACAGGGCCAGGGCGAGCAGCAGGCTGGGACGTGTTCTCACTGGCTGTTCTCCGGTTTTGCGGACCGTCGGCCGACCCGCCGGTCCGCGTGCTCTGTCGCGGGCCGAATTCTCTCTCGAAACGTGTGCCGCGGGTGCCGCCGCGGCGCAGGCCGCGTGTAGCCGTCACGCCGCGCGGCTAAAATATAATTAAATCCTAATATTCAAAAAATTTAATATACGATCAGGAAATCGGCGTATATTAGCGACACCTAATACACGACCTGGCCGAAACACCGGTCGCAGGAATGGGTCTGGGGACCCCTCGAAACGCAAGCGGGAGGGGTGGAAAAGGTAGCGCAGGGATTCACATCCATCAACCAGCAATTCGAAAGGATCGAAAAATGAGCAAGACCATCAAAGGTTTGACCGTCGCCCTGGCGCTGGCCGCCAGCACCGCCGCGTTTGCCCAGAACGTGCCCCAGCAGCAGGCCCCGGCCCAGGCGCCCGCGATGGCCGGCGCCCCCTACGGCGTGCCCGGCTACTACGGCGCCCCGGTCGCCCCGGCCTACGGCCCCTACGGCTACGGTGCTCCGTACGCCTACGGCCCGTACTACGGCCCCGGCTACTGGGGTAACCCGTGGGGCGGTCGCGGCTATGGCCGCGGCAACGGCCGCATGAGCTTCAGCATGGACGGCGGCGGCTGGGGCAACGGCAACGGCTACGGCTGGTAAGACCAGGCCATTTCTGAGGGAGATTCGAAATGCGTAACGTGAAAAAAGCTCTGGCAGTTCTTTCTGTTGCCGCGGTGGTGGTTCCCGCGGTTGCCGCGGCGGCGCAACCGAACGCTTCCAGCGGTAATGCGCCGGCCGCCACCACCGGCGCGGCCTACGGCGCGCCCGGATTCTACGGCCCGAACCCGTATGCCTACGGCCCGTACTACGGCCCGGGATACTGGGGCGGCCCGTGGGGCCGCGGCGCCGGCAGCGGCCGCATGCGCGTGAACTTCGAGTTCGACGGGTTCGCGAACGGCTGGATGCCGTGGAACTGGTGGTAATCGGCTGACCGCAGGCCGGGCGGACCTCGTGTCCGCCCGGCATCACCCCGAATTCACGGCGGGCTGACCGAGCTCTGCGGCAAGGTAGCCGTCATCTGAACTGGAGGAAGATATGGAAGCGCAAGTAACGACGAACGAAGTCGCGGCCCCGGCCCCGGCGACCGAACAGAAGAAGCCCCTGCTCAAGCGCGTCCCGAAGTGGGCGCTCTACACCGGCGCCGGCGTGCTCGCCGCCGCGGTGATCGGCGTGGGCTACACCCAGAACTGGTTTGTCAAGCCGGCGACCGACAAGGCGCCGGAAGTGGCCGCCGCGACCGCGCCGGCCGCGAGCCAGGCCGCAGCCGCCCCGGCAGCGTCTGAAGACCAGCTGATGAAGGCCCGCCAGGCCTACGCCAGCGGCAATGTCGCCGCGTCGATCGCCAGCTACCGCGAGATCCTGTCCAAGAATCCGCAGGACGTGAACGCGATGGGCGAACTGGGCAACGTGCTCTACACGATCGGCCATACCGGCGAAGCCGCGCGCCTGTTCTACGGCGTGGCGCTGAACGCGATCCAGCAAGGCCAGCTGCAGCAGGCCGAAGCCCTGGTGCACGTAATCAGCGAAGGCGACCCGACCGCGGCCAGCGAACTCGAGCATCGCCTCTTCGACGCCGGCTGGAACAAGGAAGACGACGGCTTCCTCGGGCGCGACCTGCGCAGCTGATCGGCAAGCGAAGCATCCGGGCCGGCCGCGAGGCCGGTCCGGCCCTGCGGGGCCCGGTGGAGGCTGCATCCTCCCCGGGCCCCGCGGGCCGTCTACAGGATCGGTCCGCTCTGTTTTTCGCCGCGCTCGTAGACCACGTGGGCGCGGCCGACGAGCAGCGGGTCGAGCGGCCCGATGCGGTCGATGTCCTTGTTGGTGTAGGGCAGCTTGTGCAGGACGTAGCGCATCGCGTTCAGCCGCGCGCGCTTCTTGCAGTCCGACTTGATCACCGTCCACGGGGCGTCGGCGGTGTCGGTGTAGAAGAACATCGCCTCCTTGGCCTTGGTGTAGTCCTCCCACTTGTCCAGTGAGGCCATGTCGATCGGCGAGAGCTTCCACTGCTTGAGCGGGTGCGACTCGCGCTCCTTGAAACGGCGCCGCTGCTCCGACCGGCTCACCGAGAACCAGAACTTGATCAGGTGCACGTCGCTGTGCGCCAGGTTGCGCTCGAACTCCGGGCACTGGCGCATGTATTCCAGGTATTCCTCGCTGGTGCAGAAACCCATGACCCGCTCGACCCCCGAGCGGTTGTACCAGGAGCGGTCGAACAGCACGATCTCGCCGCGGGTCGGCAGGTGCTGTACGTAGCGCTGGAAGTACCACTGGCCGCGCTCCAGATCGGTCGGCTTCTCCAGGGCGACCACCCGGGCGCCCCGCGGATTCAGGTGCTCCATGAAGCGCTTGATCGTGCCGCCCTTGCCGGCCGCGTCGCGCCCCTCGAACAGGATCACCACCTTCTGGCCGGTCTCCTTCACCCAGGCCTGGAGCTTGAGCAGTTCCACCTGCAGCCGGTACTTCTGCTTCTCGTAATTCTTGCGGGACATCAGGTTCTTGTAGGGATACCCGCCCTCGCGCCAGTCCTCCGCCAGTTCTTCGTCCGGGGCGACCGGCAGTCTCGGCGCCGCCGGCTCGGTCTCCTTGAGCAGCGCGTTGCGCAGCACCGCGGCGTCCTCGGGCGAGGCGCCGGCGAGGATCGCTTCCAGCGTCTTCGCCAGCGAGGTGACGTCGCTCTGCGCCACGCCGCCCAGGATGTCCCTGACCGCGACGATCTTCGATTCCTGGGCCGCCGCGACCGCCTCGCCGACGGCGAACTCCTCGATGCCCTCCGGCGTGCTCACCGGGGCGATGTCGCCGGCGGCGGCCGGCCGCGGCCGCGGGTTGCGCTTGCGTGGCGCCGCGACGGCGGCCGGCTCCGGTTTGGGCACGCTGGCGAGTTGCGGTTTGGTATCCATGAATCGACCCCCGGGGTGGTTGTAATGGCTGAACCGGGCGGATTCTACTCCGCCCGGCATCGGCCTCCCAGTCCGCCCCGGGGAGCGTGGCCGGGCGACGGCGCGCACTCAGCGCCAGCGATCCCCGTCGCGATCGCGGAAGCCGTGATCGCGGCGTTCCCAGCGGTCGTCGCAGCGGTCCCAACGGTCCCGCTGCCACCAGCGGTGGCTATGGCGCGGGCGCTCGACCACCACGCGCTCCGGCACGTAGGCCACCGCCGGTTGCCGCACGATGGTGCGCCGCTCCGGCACGTAGTAGCGGTCGGCCTCGACCGCCACCGGCTCGCGGTAATGCACCCGCTCGCGGTAGTCGTTGGTGATCGCCGCGCCGGCGACTGCGCCGACCAGCCCGCCCACTACGGCGCCGTCGTGGCCGCCGACCCCATGCCCCACGGCCGCGCCGATGCCCGCGCCGAGCAGCGTACCTACCACCTGTTCGTTCGCATTCGCCTGCAGAGGACCGGCGGCGAGCGCCGCCATGCCCAGTGTGATGATCGTCTTTCCGAACATGTTCCCGTCTCCTCTCGTGATTCGCCGCCGGTCCGGCGGCGTTACGCGTCATGCGTAACCGCAAAAACGCGCGGGGAGGACGCGGGTTCACCGCGGAAAAGATTGCTTACACTCTTTCGGATCGGCAGAGTCCGTCCCGGAAGTTCGAACCTTGCCCTCCCGGCCGCCGACCCTTCCTCGCAGCCGGCGACCCGGGAGCCGAGGCTGCGCGCGCCTCAGTAAAGCACCTCGTGCCAGCGTCCGCCGGCAACGAGTTCGGCCTTCTTGCGGACCCATTCCTGCTCCGACCCGGCGATGCCGGCCAGCGCCTTTTCCACCTGGGTCAGCATCTGCTTCGCGCCGGCCACGAACACGTGCGTGTCCGCGCTCTTGATCATTGACCAGACCTCGGCCCCGTTCTGCTCGATCGCCTTGTCCAGGGCCACCGGCGCCTCGAAATGCGGCCTCGGGCTCACCGCCTGGAAGGCCTTGAAGGTCTTCTGGTCGTAGTAATTGGCCAGGTCGTCGTTCTCCTGGTTCATGTAGAGCATCTCCAGGCCGGTGCGCGCGCCGTAGAACAACCGCACCTTGCCCTTCCAGCCGCCGAGGTTCTCGTAGATGTGCCGGATAAAGGCGCGGAACGGCGCGATCCCCGTGCCCATGCCTATCATCAGCAGCCCCGCCTTGCGGTTCTCCGGCACCGGAAAGGGCAGACCGACCGGGCCGGCGAACTGGATGCTCTGGCCCGGCCGCAGGTCGCACAGGTAATTCGAGGCCACGCCCTTGTATTCCTCGCCGCTGAAGTCGTCGATGTACGAGCAGCGGCGCACGCACAGCGAGAACTCGGTGCCTTCCTCCTGCTCGCGGTCCGGGTCGGCGATCGTGTAGAGCCGCGTGTGGTACTTGTTGCCGAACTGCCCGGGCGCCATCACCCGGATGCTCTGGCCGGTGCTGCAGGAAAACGACGGGTCGCTGGTGCGGAACACCATGTGCCGCACCTCCTCGGGCGAGGATTCCGGCGTGATGCGTTGCGAGCGGACCAGCGTGGCGGAATAGAGGGCCGTGTTCTCGGTGGTGGCGGACATGTTCGTATCCCTGGAATTCGGAGGGGCAATTATCGTGCAACCGGCGCGGGATTCAAACCCGGCGCACTGCCAGGGTGCGCCGGGTTGTTGCCGCTTCAATCTTCACCCGCAACTTCCCACCGCCCCGCAGGCCGTGCAGAAGTCGCAGCCGTCCTTGCGGATCACCGCGTAGTTGCCGCACTCGTTGCACATGGCGCCGGTCATGAGCTTCTGCTCGCCGGTTTCGCGCGGCGCTTCCAGGATGCCCATCTCGCGGGTCGGGTAGCCGTTCTCGTCGAGGATGCCGAGCATCGAGTAGCGGTGCATGATCAGCCGGGCCATGTAGGCTACGGTGGAGGGCCAGTTCTGCTGGCGGCGCGTGCCCGGGACGAAGGCCATGAAGTCGCCGAGCGGCTCGGGGTAGTTGAGCAGCTTCCGCAGCTTCATGCCGATCCAGGCCGGGTCCATCACCCGCATGTCGTAGGACAGGATGCGCGACAGGCCGTCCAGGGCGCGCGGGTAGTTGCCCGAGAGCCACATCGAGTAGGGCCGGGTGACGCCGTCGGGCAGGGTGATCTCTTTCAGCCCCAGCACGAAGTCCTCGCCGGTGGCCGGGTTCTGGATGTCCACCGTCCAGGAGAGCGTGCCGTCGGTGCCGGTCTTGGGCTCCTGCATGCTGAACATGCAGTCCATCACCGGCGTCGGCGCGTCGCCCTCGAAGGCGTGGAGCTGCTCGCAGCGGTAGCGGATGACCTGCGCCATGGCCGAGACCACGCCGGGCACGCGGCGCTTCTCGCCGTGCGGTGGGAAGGGGATGTCGAAGGGCTCGCCGATGGTCTTGGCCAGCACGTCGAGCTTGAGCTTGAGCCAGGCGCGGTCGTTGGCGCGCATGTCCATGGAGAGCGTCTTCGCGACCGCGCCCAGGCCGCGCGGCTGCTCGGAGCCGTTGACCCACACCTCGAAGGGGAGCGGCTTGCCGTTTTCAATGTGACCGACGAACAGTGCGAACTCGCCGTGCGGGGTCTCGATCATGTACGTCCAGGCGGCATTGCCGTCGGTGAGCCGCGGCCGGCCCCGGTGCTCTCTTCGCTGCGC
>DATMWM010000088.1:0-5656 GCA_035562535.1 Rhodocyclaceae bacterium
CCCCGATGCAATCCTCGACACGCCGTCTCCGCTGCTCGCTTCTCCTGTTCGCCGCTCTTCTGACGTCCGCCGCCGCGGCGCGGGCGGACGACGGCGAATGCCGTCCCGAGGCAAGGCTGAGCACCGCCGATCAGTTCCTCGACCAGGTGCGCGCCGCGCAGGAGCACCTGGCCGCGCTCGAGACCCCGGTCATGGAGCGGGAGACGACCGTGACCGAGCGCAGCGTCACCGTGCGCGCGAAGGCGCAGAAGGGGAAGGGCCGGGCGGCCGAGCGCACGGTCGTGCGCAAGGAAAAGCAGGTCGTGCTGTCGCGCCGGATCACCATCGCCGCCTATGACGAATGCGACGGCACGCTGCACACGGTGGCGGTGCGGGTGCCGCATCCGCTGCCGGCGAACACGTCGGTCAATCCGCGCACACGCAAGCGCGAGGACGCGCCCTACTTCGCCTTCACCCGGCTGACGCCCGGCTACCAGGTGTCCCACGAGGGCGGCATGGGCGTGGCGCGGCTCAAGTTCTCGGTCGCGCGCGAGGGCCGCCCGCTCACCGTCCTGGCCATGAAGCATCCGCGGCTGCCGTCGAAGTACTGGCGCAGCCGCGATCCGCACCTGTTCGACGCGGTGAAGGCGGTGGTCTATTCGGCCTACCAGCCCGAGTACCACGGGCGCCCGTTCAGCGAAGGGCTGGTCGCCGCGGGCGTGCGGCGCTGGCTGGCGGAGATCGACGGCGCGCTCGGCGCGTTGAGGGAAAACGGCGCCCGCTCCTTCGCCTTTCCGGGCGAGCTCCTGGCGGACCTCTGGCCGCCGGAGGTGCTGCTCATGCTCGGCACGATCGAGCAGTCCGACGACGGCGCGTTCCGGGACGATCCGCGGCGCACCGCCGAGGCGGTCGCGATCGAGTACGCGATCAACGCCGAGCCCTTCTACTTCGCGAACTCGTCCGCGGATGCGATCGGCCCCTACCAGTTCACCGACCGATGGAAGGGCAGCCGGCCCGGCACCTATTCGATGATCGCCAGCACCTGCGCGAATGCGCGGCTGGGCGCGACCTTCGAGCGTGCGGCGCGCGAGCTGCGCAACAGCCTGCGCGCGGCCGTGTGCCTGCTCGACCTCGAGCTGGCGCGCATGCCGGCCGATGCGCTGCGGCTGTTCCGCGACGACTACCAGCTCGGCGCGACCTACCCGGTCGCGGCCTACAACGGCGGCGGCGGGCAGGCCGCCAAGCTCTATGGCGAATTGTCCCCCGCGGCGCTGCCCGCGGCCGCGGAGTCGCTCGACCTGCCGGTCAAGGCGTTCAAGTACCGCAAGGTCGTCGCAACGAAGAAGAAGAAAAGGATGGTGCGCACCACCACGGTGATCGTGAACAACGAGACCCGCAACTACCTGCTGAAGATGTTCACCACCTGGGACATCGTCGAAGACTGGACTGCGCTCGCCCAGGCCCCGACTGCGCTGTCCTCGCCGGACGTTGAAGCGGCCGAGGCGGACGCGGAAGGCGGGGACGGGGCGGTCCCGGCCGTGGCCGACGCCGGGACCGCCGACCCCGCGCCCGCGAGCCCGGAACCGCCGCCGGCAGCTGGCACGCCGTAGGGCGCGCGGCCGGCACCACCCGGCCCGAACTGCCGTATAGTCGCGGCATGAGTGCGCCAACGGTTTATCTGGCCGCGTTCGGCCCACGCAGGGAACAGTTGCTCCATCAGCTTGGCATCCGTTTCCAGCCGCTGCGGCTGCGCGGCGGCGACCGCGCCGATCCGGACGTCAGCCGCGAGAACGTGGCCAGCGAATCCGCGGCCGAGCACGCGAACCGCGTCGCGCTGGCCAAGGCGCTGGGCGGCGTGCGGCGGATCGCCCTGCGCCGCCTGGCGCCCAGGCCGGTGCTGGCCGCGGACACGGTGATCGAGTTCGACGGTTTCACCCTGGCCGCCCCGCTCGAGGAGGACGAGGCCGCGGGACTGCTCGGGCGGCTCGCCGGCCACAGCCACCGCGTGCTGACCGCGGTGGTCGTGGCGGACGCGGACCGCGCCGAACACCTGCTCAGTTCCACGGAAGTGCGGCTCGGGACGATGAGCGCGGACGAGATCAGGCGCTATGCGGCCAGCGGCGAGCCGCTGCGCTCGGTCTGCGGGTACGACCTGCGCGGCAAGGGCGGCCGGTTCGTCGAGGCGATCGTCGGCTCGGATTCGGCCGTAGCCGGCCTGCCGCTGTTCCAGACCGCCATGCTGTTGCGCCGCTTCGGCTGCGCGGTCTGACCCGCCGGCCGAACCGCGGGCTCGGTGCCGCCGCGGTGGTGTTATAGTCCGCGGCCATGAGTCGCTGGCTATCCTTCGCCCTGGTCATGCTGCTGTCGCTGCAGTCGGCGTTCGCCCTGGCCGCGAGCTACTGCGAGCACGAGCCCGCGCCGACCCATTCCGCGCATTTCGGCCATCACGACCATCAGCACGGCGATGCGGCCGGGCGCGGCGATGCCCCGGGCGGGCTCGACCCGGACTGCGCGTTCTGCCACCTCCACGCGGTTGCCGCCCTGCAGCCGGGCGGGATTCCGCTCGCGCCGCCGGCAGCGGTCCCGGTGCGGGCCGCGGCCGAACGCCCGCCCCTGCCGGTCTTCCTCGACCCGGCCGATCCGCCACCCATAGTCTCCCGCGGCTGAACCGCCGCCACGCCGATCCGCGGTGCCTGCCGCGGGCGGCTGCGCGTGCGGCCGTTGCACGCGCCCCCGTCGGCCGCGTGCGATCGATCTGACCGGAACATCCGAGCGGAGGCTGGAAGCAATGGAAGCGAAACCGACCGTCGCACTTTGTGCGCTGTGCATGCTGCTGGCCGCCTGCGGACCGGACGGCGCCCCGCATTCCGACGTCGAACACGCCGGCGGACACGACGCGCACGGTCACGGCGCCGGCACGCTGCGGCACACCGCCTACGGACCGAAGACCGAGCTGTTCGCCGAGTATCCGCCGCCGGTCGCGGGCACGGAGGGCGCGCAGGCGCTCCACCTGACGCGGCTGGCCGACTGGAAGCCGCTGGCGGCGGGCAGCGTCGCCGTGGTCCTCTCCGGCGGCGGCGCCCCCGATGAGCGCTTCGCCGCCGAATCCCCGGCGGTGCCGGGCATCTTCAGGCCGTCCGTCCGTCCCGCCCATGCCGGCGAGCGCCGGCTGCGGGTCGAGGTCCGGGCCGAAGGCATCGAGGAAACCCACGACCTGGGCACGGTGCGCGTCTGGCCGGACGCCGCCGCGCAGGCGGCGCTCGCGACGCCCGCGGAAGGCGACGAAGGCATAGCCTTCACCAAGGAGCAGCAGTGGAAGGTGGATTTCGAGACCGCCGCGGTGACCGAGCGCACCCTGCGCGCCTCGATCCCGGCCACGGCCACGCTGCGCGCGCCGGCCGACGGCGAGGCCTTCCTGCACGCGCCGGTCGACGGCCATCTGGTTGCCCAGGCGGCCGGCTTCCCGGCGGTCGGCGCGCGCGTCGAGAAGGGCCAGACGCTGGCCCGACTGCTGCCCCACCTCGGCCGGGGCACCGACCTGGTCACGCTCGAACTCGACCAGTCGCGGGCGCGGCTGGGGCTGCAGCGCGCCCGCCGGGAGCGCGAGCGCATCGAGCAACTCCACGCCGAGGACGTGGTGGCCGAGCGCCGGCTCGCCGAGGCGCGCGGCGAGGAGGCCGTGGCGGAAGCCGAGTTCGAGGCCGCGCGGCGGCGCATCTCGCATTACCGCGCGGCGCCGGCGGCGCACGGCGAGGAAGGCCTGCGGCTGACCGCGCCGATCTCCGGCGTGATCGTCGAGTTCAAGGCCGCGCCCGGCGCCTTCCTGAACGAGGGCGCGGCGATCGTTCACATCGCGGACCCGAGCCGGCTGTGGCTGGAAGCCAGGGTGGCCGAGGCGGACATCGCCCGGCTGCGCGCGCCGGCCGGCGCCTCGATCCGTTTGCCGGGCTCGGCGCAGAGCGTGGAACTGGACAAGGGCAACGCACGGCTGGTCGCCATCGGCGGCGCGGTCGACGCGGCCAGCCGCACCGTGCCGGTGATCTTCGAGATGTCCCGCCCCGATCCCGCGCTCAAGATCGGCATGGCGGTGCAGGCGCAGATCCACGCCGGCGAGACGGTGCAGGCGCCGGCGGTACCGGCGGCCGCCCTGGTCGACGACGCCGGCCTGGCCACGGTGTACGTGCAGCGCGACGGCGAGACCTTCGAGCGGCGCGTCGTGCGCACCGGGCTGCGCGACGGCGAGTGGGTGCAGGTCGTGGACGGGCTCGCGCCGGGGGAGCGGGTGGTCATCCGCGGCGCCTACCTGGTCAAGCTGGCCGGCTCGCGCGGCGACGCGGTGAGCCACAGCCACGCCCACTGAGCCGGAGCACGGACGATGATCGAGTCCCTGATCCGCTGGTCGCTGCGCAACCGGCTGGTGGTGGTGCTGCTCGCCGCGCTGCTGCTGGCGGGCGGCGGCTGGCAGGCCGCGCGCACGCCGGTCGACGTTTTTCCCGACCTGACCGCACCGTCGGTCACCGTGATCGCAGAGGCGCCGGGAATGTCGCCCCTGGACGTCGAGGCCCAGGTCGGCTTCCCGATCGAGGCGGCGCTCGCCGGCGCCGCCGACGTGCGCCGGGTGCGTTCCGCGGCCAAGGCGGGCATCGCGGTGATCACGGTGGAGTTCGACTGGGGCACCGCGCCGGTGCACGCCCGCCAGGTCGTCGCCGAGCGGCTGCAACTGGTGCGCGCGGCCCTGCCGCCCGAGATTCCGCCGCCGGTGATGGCGCCGGCCGCCTCGATCATGGGCGAGATCCTGTTCATCGCCCTGCTCTCCGACCGCCACGACCCGGTGGAACTCAAGCAGGCAGGCGACCAGATCCTGCGGCGCCGGCTGCTCGCCGTCCCGGGCGTGGCCGAGATCGTGCCGATCGGCGGGCTGGTGCGCCAGTTCCAGGTGACCGTGCAGCCGGAGCGGCTGGCGGCCTTCGGACTCACGGTGGAGGCGCTGATCCGCGCGGCGGCGGACGCCAACCGGAACGCCCCGGCCGGCTTCGTCGCCAGCGGCGGCCAGGAATACCTGATCCAGGGCCAGGGCCGGGTACGCACACCGGAGGAAATCGGCCAGGCGGTGGTGACGGTGCGCGAGGGCACGCCGGTGCTGCTGCGCGAACTGGCGAACGTCGAGGCCGGCACGGCCATCCCGCGCGGGGCGGCCTCGGCCAACGGCAAGGCGGCGGTGGTGCTCGGCATCCAGAAACAGCCGGGAGCGAACACGCTGGAGCTCACGCGCCGGCTGGACGAGGCGATGGACGAGATCGGGGCCGCCCTGCCCGAGGGCATGCGCATAGAGCGGCGCATCTTCCGCCAGGCCGATTTCATCGAGGCGGCGATAAGCAACCTGATGGAGCACCTGCTGGCGGGCGCGGTACTGGTGATCGCGGTGGTGTTCGGCTTCCTGCTCTCGGTGCGCGCCGGCCTGGTCACCCTGCTGGCGATCCCGCTGTCGCTGCTCGCCACGGTGCTGGCGATGCGTCTTGCCGGCGCCACGATCAACACCATGACCCTGGGCGGCATGGCGATCGCGCTGGGCGCGCTGGTCGACGATGCGATCATCGTGGTCGAGAACATCGTGCGCAGGCTGCGCGAGAACCGCATGCGAGACGCGGCGCACCGGCTGTCGACCGCGCAGGTAGTC
>DATMWM010000089.1:0-2424 GCA_035562535.1 Rhodocyclaceae bacterium
GGGCGGGCAGGGCATCAAGACTGCCGCCCAGGTGCTCGGCGCCGTAGCGCGGGGCGTCCTGCACCTCGAAGCCCTCGCCGAACAGCGCGCTGCCGAGCACCTGGGCGGCAGTCTTGATGCCCTGCCCGCCCCGGCCGTGGAAGCGGATGCGGATCATCGCCCGTGCCGGCTAGTGGTCTGCTTCGCAAATCAAGGAACAGGATGAAAACGATGGATTGTGGTCTGTGGCAAGGCGCGAACCGCAGCAATAGTTGTGACTATTGCGAGGATGAGCAACACCGCCACGGACTGCAAGACGTGTTTTCATGTTCCGGTATTTGCGAAGCAGACCACTAGAGGATGGAGAAGCGCCGCAGCGCCATGGCCGCGCGGATGCGCCGCGTGGCCAGTTCCACCGCCGCCTGCCGCGGCAGGATCCCGCGCTCGCGCGATTCGGCCAGCACGGCCTCGGTGTTCGCGCGGATCTTCTCCCTGATCGCCTGGAAGGCGGCGGCCTGCGTGGCGCCGGCGTATTCCATGGCAGCGCAGATCACGCCGCCGGCGTTGGCGATGAAGTCCGGCACCACCACCACGCCGCGTTCGTGCAGCATCTTCTCGGCGCCCGGGGTGAACGGGATGTTCGCGCCCTGCAGCACCAGCTTGGTCTTGAGCCGGTCCACGTTGCTCTCGCGGACGACATCCGGGCGGGCGGCCGGGATCCAGATCTCGCACTCGACATCGATCACCGATTCCCGGTCGAGCTTGCGCCCGGAGGGGTAGTCGCAGACGCCCTTGCCCGCCGCCTTCAGCCGGATCAGCGCGTCGACGTCGATGCCCTTCGGCTCGTAGAGCGTGCCGCAGGAATCCGCCGCGGCCACCAGCATCGCGCCCTGGTGGGCGAGGAAGCGCGCGGCATGCCTGCCGACCGCGCCGAATCCCTGGACCACCATCCGGGCCCGGCGCAGTTCCAGCCCGCGGTGCAGGGCGGCGACCTCCGCGGCCTGGGCCAGACCCCAGCCGGTGGCGCCGATCTCGTCCAGCGGTATGCCGCCGAGCGCCTCGGGCAGTCCGACCGCGCGGCCGATCTCGTCGCGCACCCAGGCCATGCAGGTCTCGTCGGTGCCCATATCCGGGCCGAAGATGTAGTCCTGCTCGTTGCGCAGCGCATGGGCGAACGCGCGGATCAGCGCTTCCTTGCGCTCCGGCGCCATGCGCGGGTCGGCGGCCAGCACCGACTTGCCGCCGCCGTGCGGCAGGCCGGCGGCGGCGTTCTTGAGCGTCATGGCGCGGGCGAGCCGGAAGCACTCCTCGGTGCTCACGTCCGGCGCCATGCGCAGGCCGCCGATCGAGGGGCCGCGGGCGACGTTGTCCACCACCAGCACCGCCTTCAGCCCGAGCCGGGGCTCGTGGACGTGGATGACCTTGGCGGGGCCGAGGTCGTCGGCGAAGCGCAGCGGATTGTCCATGGCCGGCCTCCGTGAGACCGGGCGGCCCGAGCGGCCGCCCGCGCCGACCATGCTAGTCCCGCGGGAAGCCTGCCGTGATGACGAAACGCAAGCCGCCGCGGCGCGGCGTCAGTGCTTGGTCGGCGAGCCCTTGCCGATGAAGGCCACCGGGAACACGACCTCGGTGGCCGCGTGCGGATTCGGCGCCTTCTCGTAGTCCGGCATGCTGGCCATCTCGGTGCCGGAGGCCTTCATCAGCTTCTGGATCAGCAACTGGATCTGGTCGGAGAGCCAGTCCTCCTCGTAGCGGGTCGGCATGAAGCGCAGTTCCTTCACCCGCTCGGGGATCTCGGCCGGCGGCACCTTCTCGTTGGCAGCGTAGGCGGCCGAGAAGAACGGTCCGGCGATGAAGTACATCAGATAGCCGCCCGTGCCGTCCGGGGCCAGCAGGAAGATCCGCGCCCCGGCCGCCGATTCCTGATCTTCCTCGAACACCGGGGTCACGGCGAAGGCGGCCGCGCCGCCGCGCCGGATGTGTTCCACCGCCTCGTCGAAACTCATGCGCCGGTCCTCGAAGGCCTGGCCCTGTTCGCTGCTTTCCTGCACTGTCGTCTCCTTTGTCTTTCTGCCTGGATCGGCGCAGCCGGGAACGCTAGCACGGATCGCCGGGAGGATGTTTCGACTTGCTTATGCCTCGATCGGACCGGGTTATCGACCGCTACGGCAGCGGGTGCCTCTGCGGACTTGCGGCCAGTCCATATGCGGACTAACATAGATACATCGTACCTATCTGGACACACCGAACGTGGCGCTCGCAGCCCGCACCGCACCCGCCCTGGACCGTCGTTCGCTAGCCGGGCCGGCGCTGCGCACCTTCTTCCGCATCTCGGAAGCCTGGCGGCTCTCGGCGACCGAACAGATGACACTGCTCGGGGCTTCGCGCTCGACCTACTTCAAGTGGCGCAAGGCGCCGGACGCCGCGGCGCTGCCGCGCGACACG
>DATMWM010000090.1:0-4751 GCA_035562535.1 Rhodocyclaceae bacterium
CACCTCGTAGGGTGGAATAGCGCCGCAGGCGCGTATTCCACCGCCGCGGCGCCGGCGCAGCGCAAGAGAACACCCATCCTTCGACGGCGGGATACGGGCTGCGCCCTATCCCGCCCTACGCGAAGTCGCGCGCACCTCGTAGGGTGGAATAGCGCCGAAGGCGCGTATTCCACCATCCGGCGTCACTGGTGGTGCTCCCCCTGCGGGCGCAGGCGCGGGATCAGCGGCTGCTGGCCGCGCTTGTAGACCATCACCGTGCGGATGAAGGTGATCACCACCTCGCCCTCCTGGTTGTAGCCGGTGGTCTTCACCCGCACGATTCCGACGTTCGAGCGGGTTTGCGACTCGCGCTTCTCCAGCACCTCCGACTGCGAATAGATCGTGTCGCCGTCGAACACCGGGTTGGGCAGGCGCACCTCGTCCCAGCCCAGGTTCGCGAACGCGTTCTGCGAGATGTCGGTGACGCTCTGGCCGGTGACCAGCGCCAGGGTGAAGGTCGAATCCACCAGCGGCCGGCGGAACTCGGTCTTCGAGGCGTAGTGGCGGTCGAAATGGATGGGCGCGGTGTTCTGGGTGAGCAGCGTGAACCAGACGTTGTCGGTCTCCAGCACCGTGCGGCCCAGCGGGTGCTGGTAGGTGTCGCCGACCTCGAAGTCCTCGTAGAAGCGGCCGCGCCAGCCGTGCTTGTTGTGATGCATGATTCCCTCCCCCCTCTTGTTGACCCGGGCATTTTGCGCCAAGACGGCTGCATCGTGGGGCGGTGTGTAGAATCGCGCCGATGCAGTCCTTTCTCGTCGCCAACCCCAAGGGCGGGTCGGGCAAGACCACCCTGGCCACCAACCTGGCCGGCTACCTGGCACGCAGTGGCCGCCGGGTGATGCTCGGCGACATCGACCGCATCCAGTCGGCGCGCCAGTGGCTGCAACTGCGCCCCGCGGCCGCGCCGAAGATACGCAACTGGGACATCGACCCGGCCCAGCCGGACAAGCCGGCCCGGCCCCCGCGCGACACCACCCACGCGGTGCTCGACTCCCCCGCCGGACTGCACGGCAAGAAACTGTCGCAGGTGCTGCGCCAGGTCGACCGGGTGCTGGTGCCGCTGGCGCCCTCGATCTTCGACATCATGGCCACCCGCGACTTCCTCGACGCACTGCTCGACGAGAAGGCGGTGCGCCGCGAGCGCCTGTCGGTGGCGATCGTCGGCATGCGGGTGGACCTGCGCACCCGGGCGGCGGGCGAACTGGAGCGCTTCCTCGACCGCTACCGGCTGCCGGTGCTGTCCTACCTGCGCGACACGCAACTCTACGTGCAGGCCGCCGCCCACGGCCTGACGCTCTGGGACCTGCCGCTCGGCCGGGTCGAGCGCGACCTGGAGCAGTGGCGGCCGATCGTGGACTGGGTCGAGTCGGCCGCCTGAACGGCTCGGAACTACCGGGTCTGCTCCTCGATCGCCTGGCGCTTGGCCTCGGCGCCCGCCTCCTGCACCTGTTCCACGCCCTTGGCCTTCTCCATCGCCTTCAACTGGGCATCGAAGGTCGATTTCGCCGGCGGGGCGGGCGAGTCCGGTGCGGGGCCGCAGCCGGTCAGGACGGCCAGGAGCATCAGAGGCGGTACGGCGCGCAGCGGTGTCATGACGTCGGCTCCGTCGAGTGAAACATCGGCGGCAAGCATACGCGCGAGCGCCGCGATGCGAAAACCCGTTCACCGCCCGGCCGCGCTCGGCTAATCTCTCGCGCTTTGCCCCGGAGGCAGCATGCGCGTCCTTTGTTTTGTTGTCCTGTTCGTTGCCGGCCAGGTCGCCGCGGCCGCCGAGCAGCCTGCCACCGTGGCCATGCAGGCGATCAAGGTCGGCCCGCATTCCTACTACGTCCAGGGCCAGCCCGGCGCCGTGTCCGCCGAGAACCAGGGCTTCATGTCGAACGCCGGCTTCGTGGTCGGCGACGACGGCGTGCTGGTGTTCGACGCGCTCGGCACCCGGCCGCTGGCGCGCCGCCTGGTCGAGGTCATCCGCGGCGTCACCGACAAGCCGATCAAACTGGTGGTGGTCAGCCACTACCACGCCGACCACTACTACGGCCTGCAGGTTTTCAAGGAACTCGGCGCGAAGATCTGGGCGCACGAGCGCGGCGCGGACGTGGCGCGCTCCGAGGGCGCCGCCGCGCGCCTGCAGCAGCGGCGCCAGGCGCTCCAGCCCTGGATCGGCGAGGACTTCCGCATCGTCCCGGCCGACGTCTGGCTCGCCGGCGACACCGATTTCACCTTCGGCGGCCTCCACCTCATGCTGCGCCACGTCGGGCCGGCCCACTCGGCCGAGGACATGGCCATGCTGGTGGTCGAGGACGGCGTGCTCTATGCCGGCGACCTGGTCTTCGCCGGCCGCGTGCCCTACGTCGGCGAGGCCGACAGCCGGCTCTGGCTCGACTCGCTGGACAAGCTCACCCGGCTCAGGCCCGAGGTGCTGGTGCCCGGCCACGGCCGGTACTCGGACAAGCCGGCCGAGGATCTCAAGCTCACGCGCGACTACCTCGCCTACCTGCGCCAGCAGATGGGCAGGGCGGTGGCCGACTTCGTGCCCTTCGAGGAGGCCTACGCGAAGACCGACTGGTCGGAGTTCGACTTCCTCCCGGCCTTCCCCGACGCCAACCGCGGCAACGCCTACAACACCTACCTCCTGATGGAGCGCGAACTGCTGGAGAAGCGGTAGTCGCGCAATGGTGGAATACGGCCCTGCCGGGCCTATTCCACCCTACGAGGGCCGCGATTCGCGAGCCGCGATGCCACGGGCCGCAATTCGCGATGCCGCGTAGGGTGGGATAGGGCGAAAGCCCGTATCCCACCGTCGGAGGATGGGTGTCCGCCGAAGCGGTGGAATAGGCGCCGAAGCGCCGTATTCCACCGTCGAAGGACCGGCGCCTGCCCGTCACCCCCGGCGCAGCCGCGTGCCGGCCGTGCGCCTCGGCTGCCCGCGCGGCGACCGGCCGAGGAGCCTGCGCCCGAGCGCGTCGTCGGTCAGGCGCTCCAGGAACCAGGCGAGCGCGTTGCCCTCGTGGTCCGAGCGCCAGGCCAGATAAAGCGGCAAGGTCGGCTTGGGCTCCGCCACCTCCTTCGCCACCAGCGTTCCGGCGGCGAGCGCGGCGGCGGCCTGGTGGCGCGGCAGGTGGCCGATGCCCAGCCCCGCGGTCAGGGCGGCCAGTTTCGACGCGGTGTCCGGCACGGTGAGCACGTCCTGGCCGGAGATCAGCCCGCTGGTGCGCGCGAGCAACTGGCGCGAGGTGTCCGCCAGCGCCACCGCGCGGTGCTGCTGGATGACGGTCGGGGCGAGCGGCTCGGGCAGCGCCGCCAGCGGGTGGCCGGGCGCGACGACGAAGACGAACTCGACCGCGCCGAACGGCCGGGTACGGAAGCCGCCGCCCGGCGGCGCGTCCCCGGGCGCGCCGACCGCCAGATCCGCCCGGCCGGTGACCAGCGCGTCCCAGCAGCCGCCGAGCACCTCGGTCGAAAGCCGCAGCCGTGTGCCGCCGGCCTGCCGGTAGAACTCGGCGAACAGCGGCAGCAGCGCCGCGCAGTCGATCACCGCGTCCACCGCGATGCGCAGTTCGTTCTCCCAGCCGGTGGCCACCCGCCGCACCCGGCACTCCAACTCGCCGGCCGCGCGCAGCAGGTGGCGGCCTTCGTCGAGCAGCATGCGCCCGGCCGGGGTGAGCACCGCGCGGCGGCCTTCGCGCACGAACAGCACGACCGCCAGGTCGTCCTCCAGCTTCTTCACCGCGTGGGTGAGCGCCGAGGGCACGCGGTGCAGCGCCTCGGCGGCCGCGGCGAAGCTGCCGCGCGCGTCGATCGCGTCCAGGATCTGCAGGGCTTCCAGGGAGATCTTCATTGTTGAACGGAATCGAACATTTCACTCAAAACGTTTCGCTATTCGTCAGGCGAACCCGCGCCTATTATGCCTATCCAAGTTGATGCCGATTCATCAATCAACCGATTCAACGATGGAGGACAGCATGATCCGAGTGCGCAGAGCCGAAGAACGCGGCCACGCCGACCACGGCTGGCTCGACAGCTTCCACACCTTTTCCTTCGCCGATTACTACGATCCGGCCGAGATGGGCTGGGGTGCGCTGCGGGTGATCAACGAGGACCGCGTCCAGCCCGGCCAGGGCTTCGGCACCCACGGCCACCGCGACATGGAGATCATCAGCTACGTCCTGGAGGGCGCGCTGCAGCACCGCGACTCGATGGGCAACGGCGCGGTGATCCGGCCGCACGAGGTGCAGCGCATGAGCGCCGGCCGCGGCGTCATGCATTCCGAGTTCAATGCCTCGCAGCAGGACCCGGTGCACTTCCTGCAGATCTGGATCCGGCCGAAGGCGAACGGCATCCGCCCGGGCTACGAGCAGAAGCTCTTCGCCCCGGAGGAGAAGCGCCACCGCCTGCGCCTGGTCGCCTCGGGCGACGGCCGCGAGGGCAGCGTCACGATCCACCAGGACGCCGACCTCTACGCCGCGCTGCTCGACGCGGGCGACCGCGTGGTGCACCGCCCGGCCGATGGCCGGCTCGCCTACGCCCAGGTCGCGCGCGGCGCGGTGCGGATCAACGGCGAGCGCCTCGGCGCCGGCGACGGCGCCCGGATCGCCGGCGAGCAGGACATTGCGATCGAGGCGATCGAGCCGAGCGAGGTGCTGCTCTTCGACCTGCCGCCCGGCGAGTTGCATTGACGGCGGATGGTGGAATACGGCCCTGCGGGCCTATTC